>CAYPYL010000074.1:0-5904 GCA_964414605.1 uncultured Dehalococcoidaceae bacterium | reverse complement strand
AATGGCCGATACGGCACTTGGCCATGACCGGTATGGTAACGGTCTTCATAATAGCTTCGATGACCGTAGGGTCGGCCATGCGCGCCACGCCGCCGGCGGCCCTGATATCGGCCGGCACTCTCTCCAGCGCCATGACCGCGCAGGCACCGGCTTCCTCGGCGATTTTGGCATGCTCCGGCGTGACCACGTCCATGATAACGCCGCCTTTCAGCATCTGGGCCAGTCCCGTTTTTACCTTCCAAGTCCCGGTATCCATTTCCCGCCTCCTCTGGATTTCTCAAGTATGTAATATAATTCTACTACTGTTTGCAAGTATTCTCAACAGGTATTACCCGTTGTTAGGACTAACGGTTGACTCGTTATACGTAATATGTTAAAACATGATTGGTTATGGAATATTTGACTTTTATATTAATCGTTCTTTTCCTGGTATTTTTACTGTTTTTCTTATTCCGGATTGAAAACAGGACGAAGAACAAATGGCGAAAAACAGCCTATAAAATGCTGGAAATGAAAGGCCCTGCTAAAGAGGATATCCTGAAAACTATTAAAAACCTGCGCCTGTACGGCGGGAGATACCGAAGGGACAAGGAATTTATACAGCTAATCGAGCGTCTGCAAGAAAGGCTTGACAGCCTGTAGGAAAACCGCGAACATCGCGTTATGAAATGAGCGGTCTTTTCGTTGGTACGCCGGGGCGGCGCGGGTATGCAATCGGCGAAGGGCTTATCTTATTGATTATCACCAGGCACCTTCTGTCATCCGGTGCTAAAAGTTCAATCGGCTTTACTTCCTGAAGGCGGCCTCCCAGTGTGGCGATGGCTTTCCCTGCCCGTTTGAGTTCGCTCTTTATATCTCCCTTTTTCTGGGCGATGAAGCGTCCGCCCGGTGTACAAAAAGGCAGCGCCAGCTCGACCAGAGTCGGGAGTGTAGCCACGGCGCGCGACAGCGCCAGGTCGAACTTTTCGCGGTATTGTACATCATGGGCAATAACCTCTGCCCTTCCGTTGACCACCCGGACATTATCCAGCCCCAATTCGGCGACGATATGTTGCAGGAATTCCGTCTTCTTAGAGGTGGCTTCGAGCAATACCAGCCTGATTTCGGGGAGGGCTATTTTCAGGGGTATTCCAGGCAGGCCTGCGCCGGCACCGATATCTATCACGTTAAGCCCCTTCCTATTATCCGCCGATTTAATACATGCGGTTAAGGAAAGCGAATCGAGAAAATGCTTTACCTGGACTTCATCGTAGTCGGTGACGCTGGTAAGGTTAATGCGCTCGTTCCAGTCCACAAGCTCCCGGTAGTAAACCTCGAACCTGTTTACCTGCTCGGTAGTGAGGGTAATACCAAGCTTCCGCGCGCCGTTGACAAGCTTTTGCATGGTATCCCCATTATATCAAATTAACATAAGCTATTGTTGTCTCCCCCTGTATATGATATACTATTTTAAGACCTGAATCCTGAATACCTATGATTAATATACTAAGGGAGGTCAAATAACTTGCCAGACACTGCAACTATCAAACAGCTCCTCGAAGCCGGGGCGCACTTCGGGCATCAGACGGGTCGCTGGAACCCGCGGATGAAAAACTACATCTTCACCAAGCGCAACGGCATCCACATCATCGACCTTGAACAGACCGCCGTGATGCTCGATAAAGCCTGCGATTTCGTCAAGGATGTGGTCGCCGGCGGTGAGTCGATTCTCTTCGTCGGCACCAAGAAACAGGCACAGGCTTCCATACAAGAGGAGACAGAACGCTGCGGTATGTACTATGTCAACCAGCGCTGGCTGGGCGGCATGCTTACTAATTTTGCCACCATTCAGGCACGTATCGACCAGTTGGTGCGTCTCGAAGACCAGATGGCCAGGGGCGAATTGGGACGGCTTACCAAAAAAGAGGTCCTGAAAATCAGTGAGAAAATCGAAAAGCTCAACCGGCAGATGGGTGGGTTTAAAGAGATGACTACCCTGCCCGGCGCTCTATTCATCGTCGACCCTATTAAAGAGAGAATCTCCCTCGCCGAGGCCAGGCGGATGGGCGTACCGGTGGTCGCTATCGTCGATACCAACTGCAACCCGGACGAGATAGACTATCCTATACCCGCCAACGATGATGCCATCCGCGCCATCAAGCTAATCTGTACCAAGATTTCAGACGCCGTGTTGGAAGGCAAAATGAGTGTGGCGACCGCCGTAACCGAGGAGGTGGTTGAGGAGAAGGCAGATGAAGAAGCACCAGCCCCGGATTCCACCGAACCGCTGATATTCACACCGGATGAAGAATAAGGAGGATTACTTGGATATTACTACCCAGATGATAAAAGAGCTAAGAGCGCAGTCCGGTTCGGGGATTATGGACTGACGTAGCGCTTTACAGGATTGCGAAGGAAACATGGAAAAGGCCCTGGAGTTTCTCAAAGAAAAAGGGCTTCTAAAAGCTAAAAAGAAGGCGGAACGTGCCACGGGCGCCGGCCTTATCGAAGCTTATATACATACCGCCGGGCGAATCGGGGCCATGGTGGAGCTTAACTGTGAGACCGATTTTGTTGCCCGTACCGACGAGTTCAAGGAACTGGCTCATTGTCTGGCGATGCAGGTAACTGCCCTCGCACCGAAGTATATCTCCGAAGAAGATGCCCCGGAAGATGCCGATATCAAACCGGAAGAGGACTGCCTGCTGCTCCAGCAATATATAAAAGACCCCACCAGAACGGTAAAGGATATCATCACGGAGACCATAGCTAAAGTAGGAGAAAATATTAAGTTACGCAGGTTTCTTCGTTATGAGTTAGGTAACTAGGGGTAAAAATGCCTGAAACCAAATACAAACGGGTACTTCTCAAGTTAAGCGGCGAGGCTTTATGCGGCGGACACAGCTATGGAATCGATAATCCTACTTTAATCAGGATATCCCGTCAGATAAAACAGATCCTTGAGATGGACGTAAGCGTGGGGATCGTCGTCGGGGGCGGAAATATCTGGCGGGGTTCCCAAGCGGAGGCTAACGGTATGGACAGGGCTACGGCCGATTATGCCGGGATGCTGGCAACCGTTATCAATGCCCTCGCCTTACAGGACGTACTGGAAAGAGAAGGCGTCGTTACCCGTACGCTATCGGCGCTCGATATCAGACAGGTGGCCGAGCCTTACATCAGACGCCGCGCCATCCGGCACATGGAGAAAGGCCGGGCGGTCATCTTCACGGGCGGTACCGGCAACCCTTACATGACGACGGATACCGCCGCCGCCCTGCGCGCCATAGAAATCGGGGCTGAAGTCCTGCTGATGGCCAAAAACAACGTTGACGGCATCTACTCCGCGGACCCGGCTAAAGACCCCAAGGCAATTAAATTCGACCGCATTACCCACCTGGAAGTCTTGAATAAGCGATTGGAGATAATGGACGCCACCGCCCTATCTCTGTGCCTTGATAATAAACTGCCGATTATCGTTTTTGACCTTGAGACTCCCGACGCCATGCGTAAGATCGTTCTTGGCGAGTCGATAGGTACTCTGGTATCAAGCGAGAGTTAAAATGGTTAATGATAGTTTAAAAAGCGCTGAAGATAAGATGAAGGCATCGATAAAAGTGTTCCGCGCCGACCTTGCCACCATCCGTACGGGTCACGCCACCCCCGCCCTCGTGGAACATATCAAGATAGAATATGCCGGGGTACCCACGCCGCTAAATCAGCTTGCCGGTATTTCAGCGCCGGAGGCGGGGCTGCTGGTTATCCAGCCCTGGGATAAAAGCAGCATCAGCAGCATTGAGAAAGCCATATTAAAGTCGGAACTCGGCATGAATCCGTCCAACGACGGCAACATTATTAGAATAACCATACCTCCGTTGAGCGAGGAGCGCCGTCAGGAACTAATCAAAGTAGTGCACCGGAGGATGGAGGAAAGACGAGTGGCGATTCGAGGCCTGCGACACGAAGTAATGAACGAGTTTAAGAAGATGGAAAAAGACAAGGAAATATCGCAGGATGAACACAAGCGGTCTCTGGACCAGCTGCAAAAAATCACCGATGTCTTCATGGCTGAAATTGAGATGCTGGGCAAGGATAAGGAGCAGGAACTCTCGGAAGTATAGTACAGAGCCCGAGTCTTTACCGCAGCGGCGTTTCCCCCAACGAATATGAAAAGTATCATCAGTTCTCCCCGTCATGTAGCCTTTATCCTGGATGGCAACGGCAGATGGGCTGAAAATCGCGGTCTGCCGCGTCTTGAGGGGCACCGGGTCGGCGTCGGCAACGTACGTCCCACCATCATATATCTCAATAACAAAGGCATCGAATACACCACTCTGTACGCTTTTTCAACCGAGAACTGGGACCGTCCCGAGGATGAAGTGAACGGCCTTTTCCGCCTTCTGGAAAGCATTATCGATAAGGAGGCGCGCGAGCTTCACAAGCACGGGGTAAAAATCCGTCATATCGGTCGTCTCGACGGGTTTTCACGTGAGCTTCAGGATTCCATTCAGAGAGCAGTCGACCTCACCTCGCGAAACAATGGTATGACGCTGGTGGTAGCTTTGAATTACGGCGGGCGCGAAGAAATCCTGAACGCGATACGCCGTATCATAGACGATAAAGCGGACGCTGACAAGATAGATGAAATGGCTTTCAGGCGGTATCTTTACACCGGCGATATCCCCGATGTCGACCTGGTGATACGCACAGGCGGCGAGATACGTACCAGCAACTTTATGATATGGCAGACGGCTTACGCCGAGTATTATTTCACCCCGGTGTTGTGGCCGGACTTTAACGAAGAGGAACTGGAGAAGGCTTTGCAGGCCTACGGTCGGCGGGAGAGGCGCTTCGGCGGACTGTAAGCGACGTAATGCTTAAGAAAAGGGTTATCACGGCGGTTTGCGGCATCCCCGTCCTCGTCGTGGCGGTATGGTTCGACGGGCCGCTGCCGTGGTTCAGCATACTGGCGGCCGCCTGGGGACTGCTCGCCTTCCTGGAGTTCTGCCGGATGTCCGGCACCACCCGGTTCGTGCCGCTGACCATCTTCGGCGCGGTATGGACGGTATTGTTCGTCCTGCATCCCCACTGCACGTACAACCTGGTCGTTCCCATACTGCTGACGTCCGGCATGGCGCTTTCTCTTATATTGCTGATATTCTTCCGACAGAAGGAGGGGGCTTTCACCGGCTGGGCGTGGATGATAGGTGGCATTCTTTACGTGGGATGGCTGTTGAGCTATCTGGTAGGGATAAGGCTGGAAGCAGGACGGGAATGGCTTTACCTGGCGCTGTTCGCCACGTTCGGCTCGGATAGCGCCGCCTACTTTATCGGCAGGACTTTCGGCAAGCACAAGATGGCGCCCCGCGTCAGCCCCGGTAAGAGCTGGGAGGGAGCGGTTGCGGGCATATTCGGCGGGGTGATAATCAGCCTGCTTTTTACGCTTGATACTCCCCTCCAGATTCCCCTGGGATACGGTGGGGCGGTGCTGCTGGGCGTGCTCATCAGCGTCTTCGGGCAGGCCGGCGACCTCGTGGAGTCATTACTGAAGCGGAACTCCGGCGTCAAAGATTCCGGCAGCCTGATGCCGGGTCACGGCGGTCTGCTGGACCGTATGGACAGCTTGGTGTTTGCGGGGGTGGTAGTGTACCTTTACTATGTCATAACGGCCGGTTAGGCTAAGGCGCCAGAGGCACCATTTTACAGGGGATTCAGGGGTTCCGTAGTGTAATTTTTGTGATAAAAAACTCTTGACAAAACATGTGTTTGAGGTATAATGTACGTGGAGGGTATTCTAGTGCTCTTGGGCGGTCATTGTGTGGTGCAAGCTATGTTGTGACAAACTGAGAACATATAAAGGATACCCTCCTTTTCTATTATTTATTATATCACATATTTAGTATTATGACAAGCCGGATAATTTAA
>CAYPYL010000073.1:0-5910 GCA_964414605.1 uncultured Dehalococcoidaceae bacterium | reverse complement strand
TAGAGCCAGTGTTTCAGGCGGTAAAGGTGGGGAGCACGTCATAAAGACTTCATTTCCGGTTACTTTGATATCCTGCGTAAAACTGCGGATAAAGGAGCGCCTCGCTGTCAAGCTACTACTATTGAGAATCTCCTGCATTTCGCTGAATTTAGCACGTGAAGACCGCGCCTAATATCTTGAACCAAAAAAGGAACGATATTTCTATCAGCAGCATTATGTGAGGACTTACTAAATGAAATTTCCGGCAGGTAGCCTTCAAAACGCTGCGCTGCCCGCCGGCTAGCCCGGTACTTCAAGCGTCAAAGTCGTTCCCTTGTTAGGCGCCGACTTTATTTCGAGTGTACCTCCCAGTAGCTCGGTACGCTCCTCCATCCCGACCAGACCGAGCTTATTTCTGCGGGGGAGGTCGTAAAGCTTTGAAAGCTCAAACCCGAGACCGTTATCGCTTACGGTTACCCTGACCCCGCCTTCGGAGAACTCAATGACCATTTTGGCTTCGGAGGCCTGGGCATGCCTGACGACGTTATTGAGCGCTTCCTGGACGATTCGGAAGAGTAACAGTTCTACCTCCGGTGAAAAACGCCTTTCCTTGCCAAGCACCTTGAGGTTCGTGACTATACCATCGGACGCCGGCAGGTCTTTCATCAGTGACCTCACCGCCGGAACGAATCCTAAGGCATCCAGTATCGGCGGCAGTAAGTCCTGGATGAAACGGTGTACGTCCTGAACGCCTCGGTTTATTTGCGATTGCAGGTCTTTAAGAAGTGAAGTTTCCTTGGGGGTAAGTTGACGTTTTTCACGGATAAAGTTATCCAGCTGTCGTGAAAGCGAGCCAAGCAGCTGGGCCGTATCGTCGTGGAGTTCCCTGGCGATGCGTTTCCGTTCCTCCTCCTGGGCACGTGTAATTTCCTGCAGGTAGTAACGCAATTTTTCCTGCATCTGCTTCTCTTGGGTCACGTCTCTGGCTATATTTTGATAACCTGCCGGCTGATTGTCTTTTATGACCAGGTTGGTTGAGACCATGCATATCGCTTCGGAACCGTCTTTCCTTATCAATCTCACTTCGTAGGGCATTTCCACACGCTGGCCCTGCATTAGCTTCCTGCCCACGTCCCTGGCTAAATCTATGCTTGCATAGTCGATGAACGACTTGACATTCATCTTCAGCAGTTCTTTGAGAGAATAACCGCTAAGTTCTGCCGCCGCCTTGTTGGCATTTTGAATAACGCCATTTAAATCGTGAACCCAGATGGCATCGCAGGCATCCTCGAATAAAGCCCGGAAGCTTTTTTCGGATTCGAAGAGGGCTTCCTCGGCGCGTTTACGCTCGCTGATATCCTCCAGAGTCTCTACCACCTGGGCTATTTCCCCGTTGTCGTCTCTCATCGGACTCGCCGTAAAGCGGAGCCACTTACCGTTCCTACCGAGATCCGGGAAAAAGTCTTCCACTTCGTAGGCGCCATCAATAAGACTGGATTTCCTATATTTGCCCGGGTAGAGTGATTTCAGCTTTTTTCCGCTTATCCCATCTGCTATCAGGTCAGCCATTACCGGTCTCTTATCCGCATAAAAAGCCCGCCATTGCTCGTCGGTACCTATTATCCTCTCCCTTTTGATACCAGAGAGTGCCTCCATCGCCGTGTTCCAGTGAACGACCTTGTGCTGCTTATTGATAACAAAAGACGGAATGGGAGAAGCGTCAACGATTTTGGCCAGCATTTCCGAAGCTAAAGAACTCTGGGACATAAGTGTCGAGCCCCCATATCTCGAATGAAGAGGAGTTAGACTAAATCTTCCATCTTGAACCAGCCTTTTCTCAAGCCGTAAAGGACTGCTTCAGTGCGGGAGCCAACTCCCAGTTTATTGAAAATAGTCCTGAAATGACCCTCGACGGTGCGGGTACTTAAGTTAAGCTCGCCGGCGATGTTTTTATTGCTCATACCCTTGGCCGCCAATCTTATGATGTCTATCTCGCGGGTGCTGAACTGCAGGGAAGACCTCCCCATCCCACGCTCCTCTCCCGGAAGCTTGAAGTAGTTAACAACCTTACGGGCGACCACGGGGTCCAAAACGGGCTCCCCCTTGCACACCGCCCGGATGGCGTGGATAAGCTCGTCGCCGCTGACGCTTTTCAGGAGATAACCGGCGGCGCCAGCCTTGAGGAGGGCAAATATAAACTCGTCGTTATCATAAGCGGTAAGTATCAGCACGGCGGTGCGGGGATATTCCGTCTTGATTCGTTCCGTGGCCTCGATACCGTTGAGCTTGGGCATGGCAATATCCATTATCACCACGTCCGGTTTGAGCTCTATGGCCTTCTTTACCGCTTCCTCTCCGTCGCCGGCCTCGCCGATTACTTTCAGGCCTTTCTCCGCTTCGAGAAGTCGCAGGACTCCCTGTCGGGTTATCAGGTGGTCTTCGACAAGGAGAATCGTAATATCGCTCATAATTTTCTTCCCTTATGTAATCTTATCAAAAGATAATAAGGCTGTTCAAGGGCATGAATAACTAAATACACCACAGTCGCTATAGGTGAAAATACCCGCGTAATATTATCTCGTACCGCTGCGATCGTACAACGCAAATACCCACCCTGATAAATACTTGCCGTAACAAGGCAATAATTGTCAGGAAAACAGGCATGACCACGGGTGGCAGGGCATCTGGCGGGTGTTAGGCTAAAAGTGAGAGGTTAGTGAGGAAAGTCGAAGTTACAAGGAGGAAAAAGCGATGATGGATACCATGGTAAAACCAAGAGTGGAGGAATTGGAATACACGGAGACCGTGAAAGAGGTCGGCATGAAGGCCCATTTACTATTCACCGTTACCGGACCCATGGTGATTTTGACCTCTTGCGATTCCATAGATAATCCCGAACTACTGAAGAAGCTGCGTGGAAGGGGTTTCGAGAAGTTCATCGCCCACGAGATACCTCTGGAATCTGCCAAAACCAGGTACGGGATGCACTTTAACGCTGTCTGCAACGACCCCCACGAAGATGATACTTTGAGGATACTGGACTACAAGTCCGAGCGCGCTATCAAGCTCTTTAGCTTTAAGGAATTCGGGCCTCCGGTCTATTACGAATGCGAGGCAGACCCTTTTGCACTTAACAGGCTGCACGATTATGAGGCGGAATACCTGCGGGTCTATCCGAAATTCATTTAAGCTTACCGCCGCCCTGTCTAAATTTTATAGGAGGTAAAGGCAAACGATGGATATCACAGTCTTCGAAATATTTCGCACCGGTGTGGGCTCCGCCTTTGAAAAGTATGCGTTGCTCGCTATTATTGTGGTGGCGGTTTTCGGTCTGATTTACGCCGCGTTTCTTACCCGACAGACCTTGAAGGAATCAGAGGGCAGCGACAAGATGAAAAAGCTCTCTGAGGCGATACGCGCCGGGGGCAATGTCTATTTGAAGCGGCAGTTCCGCACAATACTTATAGTATTTTTTGTACTGGGTATTTTCATATTCTTTACCGGCTGGTTTGCGGGCGATACGTCCGCCTACGGAAATCCTAAATGGCTGGTAGGTCTGGGACGCGCCGGCGGGTTTTTAATAGGCGCTGTGTTCTCCGCGCTAGTGGGTTACCTGGGCATGAACATGGCGATGCGCGGTAATGTGAGGGTTGCACAGGCCGCCCGCAGCAGCTTTGTTAAAGCGCTGAAGATAGCCTATCGTACCGGCACCGTAACCGGCATGCTCACCGATGCCCTCGGGCTTCTCGGCGGCACGGTGCTGTTTATCATCTTCTTCAAGGATGCTCCGCTGGTGCTGATAGGTTTCGGCTTCGGCGGCACGCTGCTGGCCCTGTTTATGCGCGTCGGTGGCGGCATCTATACAAAGGCGGCCGATGTCGGGGCCGACCTGGTGGGAAAGGTGGAGAGAAACATTTCTGAGGATGACCCCCGGAATGCTGCGGTTATTGCCGACCAGGTGGGCGATAATGTCGGCGACTGCGCCGGGATGGCGGCCGATATCTTTGAGTCCTATGAAGTGACGATTGTTTCAGCCCTCATCCTGGGCATTTTACTCACCTTGGCTACCGGAGACCTGTACTGGATTATTTTCCCGCTGCTGGTGCGCGCCTGCGGTGTCATCGGCTCTATAATCAGCACCTATCAGGTAGGTACGCTGCACGACGGCCAGGACGCTATGAAGACTATCCATCGCGCCTACTGGATAGGCGCCGGGATTACGCTGGTATCGTCTTTTCTGCTCGGCCATTTCTACACCCACGATTTCCGGTTTTTCCTGGCCACGGCCATAGGAGTGGTACTGGCCATAGCCACAAACTATATCGCCGACTACTATACTTCGACCGGTAAGAAACCGGTCAGGGAAATCGCCAATTCGGCCAAGACCGGCCCGGCCACGACAATTCTCTCCGGCTTCGGCTGGGGATTCGAGAGCACCGTTGTGGCGATAGTCGTTATCGCGTTAGCCATCGTCGGCTCGGCGCTAGTCTGGTGGCAGGGAGTCCCGGTCGAAACAACCAGTATGCCGGTCCAGCTATTATGCATCTTCTACGGTGTTTCTCTCTGCGGTATCGGGCTGCTTACGCTGACAGGTAACAATATTGCTATGGACACTTTCGGCCCTGTGGTCGATAACGCCAACGGCATCGGTGAAATGGCCAAGCTGGAACCCAAAGCCCGCCAGTCCCTGGCCAACCTGGATGCGGTGGGCAATACCACCAAGGCCATCACCAAGTGTATCGCCATCGCCTCGGCCGTGCTGGCGGCAGTAGCCCTGTTCGCCGCCTTTTATGCCGATTATCAGCTAAAAACTATCAATTTAATCGACTGGAAGGTCTTCGTAGCTTTTCTAATTGGCGGTGCGATTCCTTTCCTGTTCAGTTCCTTTACCATAAGAGCCGTCGGCAGGGCGGCGTATGACATTATCAACGAGGTGCGCTACCAGTTTAATTGCGTAAAAGGGGTGTGGGAGGGGACTAAAGAACCGGATTACAGCAGCGTGGTTTCCATCTGCACCCAGGCTGCACAGAGAGAGTTAATTACCCCGGCGCTGCTGGCCATACTTTCGCCCATCGCTATCGGCCTGCTTTTCGGATTGGAGGCCCTGGCGGGATTTCTTTCCGGGGTGATATTGGTGGGTCAGCTCCTGGCGGTATACATGGCGAATACCGGGAATGCCTGGGACAACGCTAAGAAGAGCATCGAAGACGGCCTGCACGGCGGCAAAGGCTCGGAGGCCCACAAGGCCAGCGTCATCGGCGATACCGTCGGCGACCCTCTCAAGGATACGGCCGGGCCTGCCCTGAACCCCTTGATCAAGGTTATCAATCTCGTTTCGGTGCTCGCCGCCTCGATGATGGTGGTTACGGTGGGTGGCAAGATAGTACCGATAGGGCTCACACCGGTTACCGTGGGCATTGGAGTGGCCGCGCTCCTGATTATTGGCGTGGCTATCTGGTACTCCCGGAAGGGGGAATCTTTCGGGAGGGAATACGGAGAAGTGGAAGCACGTCTTGAGGAAGTCACGGGGCCGGTTATTGAGAGCGACGACGGTCAAGCCACTGTGTTGAGCATTGAAGATGAGCTTAAACGCATCACGATGAAGGAAGAAGTAAAGAGATAGCTCAAAGCCATCCATATAAACGGCAGACCATCCGGTTGTACCCACTATGAACGGATGGTCTGCCGTGTTTTTACCTGTATTCCGGTGAAGGAGCCAGTGTGAAAATATGCCGGCTGATTCGTCATCCGCGGTGTTCTTGAAAAATAAATGGGGACTCTAAACACCACATTGACCACTCGGTATAAATTGTGTAAATATTCACGAAGTTTCGGGGAGAGATTAACTCTACTCTGTCTCCTCGTCCTATAAGTCAATATTTTAGTTATCCAGATGGGGCAAAAACCAGTATAAAGATTCCACCTATCGTA
>CAYPYL010000072.1:0-5956 GCA_964414605.1 uncultured Dehalococcoidaceae bacterium | reverse complement strand
GCAGACCGCCGAAGGCGAGCCGCTGGCCCATCTGGGAGAACTTGGCGTTATCGGCGCAGACGACGATGTCGGCAGCTTTGGTGATGTAAAGTCCGGCTTCGATAGCCCAGCCGTGAACCTGTACCATGACGACCTTATTGCAGTCCAGGATAGCCTGCGGGAAACCGTAAAGCTGGTCCTGGTCGGTCTGGAGCCTGATTCTCTGGCTGGGTTTGACGCCTTTGGCGCCGCCGTAAACGCGGTAGACCATGGACAGGTCGAATCCGGCGCAGAAGTTCCTGCCGGCGCCCCTGAAGATGACCACGTTGCAGTCGTCATCGTGGTTGATTTCCCACATGGCCTTCTTGATATCACCGGTCATGTACTCTTCGCCGATGCTGATGCTGTTATTCTTGTCTGGCCGGTTCAGCGTCAGGTAGGTAACCTTGGGGTAGTCCTTGTCCTTCTCCAGTAGAATCGATTCGAATTTTGGGTATGCCATAGATTTTTCCTCCGGTTTTATTATTTTGAAAATTGACTGTTAATCACTATCTCAACTTGCCAATCCCAACGGTAGACGGATTTAAGCAAGGGAACAAAAGACGGCGGCTTTTCAGCCACACCGTTATTTCAACTGGTGTCATAAACATCGATAAAACAATACAGTACGGTAATCCGGGGGAGGAAGAATATGTAATCCTTGCCTTCTTTAAGCAATCCCATATCACCAGTACGGCTTAAATATTCTAAGTAGTCTGGCCGCCTTTCTAGTGGGAGGGGAATGATAATGCGCAAACGAGCATAATGAAGTACTAAGTAACAGAGGCATCACTGTAAAAAATCATGTCCCCTTTGTTTGTACAATTATCCTGTTCAGATAACCGTGCCGTAATATTTTACCTTGATTTTGAAAGCAATGTCAAACGAAAGCCCTTTGGCGGGTTTAAGTGGCGTGTACTATTATTTCTTGCCATATATAGACCATGCCCGGCCGGGTTAATTAAGGCTATTTCTTAATGTCGTAATGGATGCGTACGAACTGGTAGGCGATAGCCCTGTCGATGGCGTTTTCCAGCGTTTCGTCTTCTGCCTTTTCAAACCTGAATTTCAGGAGTTTGGAGATGGCTACATAGACGCTATCCGGGTCGACGACTTTAATAAGTGCGTCGTAATTTGCCCGGGTAAATTCTTTTTTACCGGCTGGACCGGCTTCCGTACTCCCGGAGGCCTCCTGGAAGCATTTAAGGAGCGCCAGGGCGTTCTCCGGCCTGGACTTAAACGTCTTTTTCAGGTATTGGCTGGTCTCGTCCCGGGAGCCGTAACGAGACCAGATTTGCAGGAAATTAAAGGCGTCCTCCGGGTATGCCAGATAGAGAGGTTTTTCTTTGGCCAGAGCGCGGATGCCGGAGGCGAGTTTTTTCCCGAGGGCCCGTTCTTCTTTTACCGATATGTGACGCTGGCCTTCTTCTTCCGCGGATGAGGTTATCAGGAGGAAGCTCCTGACCGCAAAAGAGATAGTATCTCCGCTTGCTGTCTTATCCGCGGCGGGCGGAGGGATTATGGACGGCGCCAGTTCCCGCAGGCGGTTGGCCATGTCTCCCCACTTTTTGCCTATATAATTTTTAGCTTTTTGCGTTGGCCCTCTAAAAGGCCCGGTCAGTATGGATGTTTCAGGTAATAGCCTGGGGAGAAGAGGTACCACGATGAGCGTAATCACACTCACCAGGATTACTGAAGCTATGATAATGGCAACACGGAGGTAGTCCGGGACAACCGGCTCCGGGGGTAGCGGCTGAGGCAATACGTTTATGGTATTTTGCGGTGGTGGGGATGGGAGTTCGATTATCGGGGGGAAAGGCCTATCGACGGTAACCACCGGGGGTATGGGCCCGGCCGGCTGTTCCATGACGGTAAATATACCCAGTGGAGACCAATCACTCTCGATAGGCAGGATGGATCTGATTCTCCAGAAGTATGTACCGCCGTAGTCCAGTTCATCGGGTACGGCATAGGCGGTGGTGTTAACTCTGATATCTATTATGGGCACCGCCATCGACGCGTTCGCGCTTAAGACGAACTGGTATTCGGTGGCGCCGGATACGGGCGCCCAGGAGAAAGCCGGATTTCGACTTGTTCCTGTGTGGCCGGCGGGCGGCGAGAGTATGGCGGGAAGGACTGCATTCACCGACTCGATTCGGAAGAGTTTCACCACGGAATACCGACTGTAAACCGGCTTTGACGTCCTAATTCTCCAGTAGTAGGTATTTCCGGGAATAAAGTTGACATAATTACCCCCCGTCCGGCCCGGGCCGACGATAGCGCCGACTACCTGGTTGATATTGGCTACGGTAACGGTGGTCACGAGGGAAAAGAAATCTTCATCCAGCGCTATTTCAAGCTCATATTCGGTCGATTCGGTAGGGCGGTCCCAGGTGAAACATACGTCATGGGCGATACCGGTTATATTATTAACGAGGCCGACAAAATCCATAGCTGGTAAATTAAGTGATAACTCGATATCGACATCATCATAACTGTAAAGCTTGTTGGTACCGTTGGTCTTAACCGCCCATAACTTGCCGGTACTGGCTTTCAGTGCCCGGGGGGCAGCATTGAGACTCACGGTAGCATCGTTGGCATCGGTTGTTGTTGTGGTTGTACTGGAACTCCAGCTTGTTGATGTGGCAGTGGCGCTTGTTGGTGAAATGCAAAGCCATAGTGTACTCTGCCCGGTGGCCGGGTCATACTCCAGGGCGTAAAGGGTATTGTTATTAACGGCCAGGCCGTATATGCCGCCATCGATATTACCTATGAAGATATCCGTCCATACCGTGCTGCTGCCTATCTTACATTTCTTGATATTCTGTCCCGGAGTACTGCTGGCGGCATAAATGATATGGTTGGTGGCATAATACTCATCGGGCACAATCTGGAGATTACCTGCTCCCAGTTCCAGTCTATTGGTAATGGCATCCCAGGTCTGTCCGCTATCCGTACTATAAGCTACGTGGCCGTCCTGGCTGCCTGCCATCAACGTACCCGTGCTGACGCTTACTATGGTAGCACCGCTACTTAAATATGTAGATGTGCCCACGGGCCAGCTAAGGCCGCTGTTTATTGACTTTGAAACCATACCTGTATTACTAATAGCGTATAATACGCTGGTACTCTCCACAGCAATGTCCTGGATATTCAGGCTGCATGTTCGGGTACTCCATTGTGTTAGACCTCCGTCATTGTTATTGTAAATGGTAGTGGCACCCTTTTGGGCCAGGTAAATATAATCCGGGTCCTGGCGGGCGATGCGTATTATATAGTCGGTTGTTCCCTGCTTGCTGAAAATCCTCTGCCAGTAAGTAGCCTTTTTCCATAGACTAAGGTCGTTGCCGTCGTCGGTTACCAGGTACACTATATCGCCGGACGAAGAAACGGCCACGTCTGTTGCGTTGGTGATAACGGTATCGATCAAGCTGATATCGTTAAACGTCTTTCCGTTATCTGCAGAGACTGAAAAAGCGCTCTCGTTGCCGCCCGTCCCGGCCACGAAGCTGGTGGATTTCCAGGCGACCTTTACCCTGTTTTCACCGCCGGGCCGCTTGGCGGTGGAGGAGGTCAGCACGGTCGGCGATGTGGCAAAGGGGTTGGAAGAGCGGTAAACGGTCGTGGTATCATAGCTGCCGGCGACCAGATAGGAACCGTTACAGGCGACGCTGTGTATTTTCACATTCGTTCTTATATCGGTCTTTAAGGTATCTACATAGCGGTATATCCCGCTTTCCGCTATCGCCGAGGCGTTACCGTTAATCGTCAGGCCGATGAAGAGCCGGCGGTAATCGTCATCCGTACCCAGGTAGTCCGGGGCTAATGCCAGCGAAGCAGAAAGTATTCCGGTGATGCCACTGTTACTGACTACAGTACGCGGGAAGTTCGTATAGTACGCGCTATAGTTCCACTTTTCCGTACTGACACTCAGTACCTGGAGTTGGACGTTTGGGGAGGCGCCGTAGTCCGCACTGACAGCAACCATGGTCAGGTCTGATGTGAAACCGGGGGAAAACTCTGCGTCGGCCACCACGTCGCCACTGCTGAACCCCGTCATGTTTTTGGTTTCTTTCCAGGCGGGAATACTAGCCCCATGATTTAGTATCCATAAGTTGGCATCGCCGGCGGTGTCCCTACCGGCCACCGCAATATAACGTATCGTGCTTTGGAGAGGTGATATGGCGAGTGCGGATATGGTTGCCGCCGCGGCGCCGCCGCTTTGCTGTGGAATGCCCAGGGAATACCATGTGGTGCCGCCATCGGTAGTAAAGTAGACTCCTCCGGTAGCACCGCTATTGGCGATGACTACAATATTCCTGTCATCCGGGCAAACTGTTACGAGGTCGGCGGTAATTTCGACTTCCAGAGCGTCCCAGCCAAGCCCGGAGTCGATGGATTTGTAGACAACATTATCCGAGACGCTATCACCCGGAGCGGCGTAAACGATTGCGCCGTCGCTGGAAAAACTGAAATCGCGGACATCCAGATTATCTCCCGCGCCGTCGGGTCCCAGGACATATTCCAGAGTATCGGGTATGGTTTCGGCCGACCATGTGGCGCCGCCGGCATGTACCGGTTCGGCCGGTACAAACAGGCTGCCCGGCAGCAATACCAATAATACCAGGCCTGCTATTACCGCGATTCTCTGTTTCATAAGCCTATCGCAGATTACTCTTTCTCCTGGAGTGTATCGAAGGCCGCCTTTTCCGCGTTAAAAAGGTCTGCGGGTATTTGAT
Source organism: uncultured Dehalococcoidaceae bacterium (assembly GCA_964414605.1). Classification (GTDB taxonomy): domain Bacteria; phylum Chloroflexota; class Dehalococcoidia; order Dehalococcoidales; family RBG-16-60-22; genus JAFGPF01. Next base: position 1,199 of record CAYPYL010000072.1, on the reverse strand, counting down.
TTACGTTACCCGCGGATAATGCCAGCAGGTATATTCTGGCGGTCTTTTCAATCAATTCACAGGCGGTAAACGCATCACGCATGGTGCGGCCGATGCCTATTGCACCGTGGTTCGGCAAGAGCACCGCGTTCCGGTCTTCCAGGGCAGCCAAAACGCCGGACGTCTGCTCCGGACTGCCGCTAAGGGCATGTTTGGCGAGCTTTATCTCGCCGCCGAGAAAGGCAACCTGGTCGTTGGTAATAGGGGGGATATCCCGTCCGGTAGCGGAGACGGCGCTAGCGAATACCGAATGAGTATGAACGATAGCATTGATGTTTTTTCTGGCCCGGTATATGCCGATGTGCAGGTTTGTCTCTACCGAGGGACGCAGGCTGCCTTCTACCGTTTGGCCCTGGAAATCTAAAATCTGGATATCGTCGATGCCGAGCAGGTCGTAGTACTGTGAGCTGGGGGTGATTGCCAGTAGTTGTCTATTGCCTTCCGGCAGGAGACGCAGGCTGATATTACCGGAGGTCCCGACGACCAGGCCTTCCGCCAGCATTTTTTTTGCTGCTTCCAGCACTGCCTGCTTTTCTTTACGCCACTGGCCCATTTGGTTACTCCCGCTCGGTGAGGGTAGCACGTCAGAAACCGTGCCGTATTTTCATCACTATTCTAATATAGACGAATTTAATAGTCCAATAATACGGACAGCTGTGTATTGACAGCGTTCGGCAGGGTGGGGTATGATAGTTTATATAGTTAACTATTAACTTATTAAACTAAGTCCCGGTCAAGACGACTGGATATGAAGAAAAGCATAATCGATAAAGTTATTGACGACCTGCTTTCGATAACTCCCCTGATACGCCGCAGTATTCAGAGGAAGGTGGTGCGGACGGCCTTTGCGCAGATTGAAGAGGACATATCTATGCCCCACCTGGAAATCATAAAAACGCTGAAGGAAAGCGGCACCAGACATATCGCCGAGATAGGGGAGAAACTGCAGATACCAAAGCCGCAGATGACACACCTTATCGATAAGCTGGAAAGCCTGGATATCGTCACCAGGCAGTCATGCAGCGACGACCGGAGGGCAACTAATCTGACGCTTACCGATAAAGGCAGGCGGATAATAGAGGAACTGGACCTGGTTATCAAGGACACAATCAAGGGAAAGCTGTCTTTTCTATCCGAAGGCGAATTACGAGAGCTCTCCA
>CAYPYL010000071.1:0-6005 GCA_964414605.1 uncultured Dehalococcoidaceae bacterium | reverse complement strand
CAGGCTTTGAGTGGATTGATTGCAGTGACATCGAGCGCAGTGTCGTCAGCCTTATGCGCAAGGGGCGTTCGCCGGACGATGTTGTCGTGGTCGTCTGTAACTTCACCCCGGAGACACTTCTCAAATACAGAATCGGAGTGCCCCAGCCCGGGCTATGGGTTGAACTGTTAAATAGCGATGCCAAGAAATACTACGGCAGCGGCCAGGGCAACCGGCGCGCCCTGACAGCCGCAAAGATACCGATGCACGGGCGTCCCCATTCCATCAGCCTGACGCTGCCGCCGCTGGGGGCGATATTCCTGAAAAGAAAGGGTTGAAGGCAGGAATTCAACCGTTCACCAGCATGGCTACCGGAAAGACGCCGAATACCCCGGCAAGGAGCAAAGACCCCGTACTCTCGATAATTTCACCGGTGAATACGTTGCGCCAGTCTCCCGGGGCATTCACGGGGAAGGCGAGATAGCTGTCTCCCCATACGGGTCTCCCTACTGGCGGCACACCCATTCCGCATAACCGGGTGAAAAACCGGGGGGCGGCTACTAAAACCCATTTATTACCATAGCGCCGTGCGAAGGCGACAACGTTTTCTTCCTTTTCGCCTGATATTTTAAGTGGAATATAGTCGCCCTTTTGAAATACTTCCAGATAGTCCCGTCGGGTATTGAGCGCTCTCCAGGTTAAATACAGCTTGATACGCCCATCCTGCCAGGAGGCGAGCATGTCCCCGGCGGACGGCTCTTTTTCCAGGAACCCTTCAAGAAGCAACTTTCGTCGATTAAAATCCACGGGACGGCGGTTGTCCGGGTCGACCAGGCTGAAGTCCCACAGTTCCGTACCCCGGTAGAAATCCGGCACACCGGGCGATGTTATTTTCAGCAGCACCTGCGAAAGCGAGTTCAAAGCGCCGTAAAAAGAAATCCATTCCTGAAACGACAGGAAATTTTCGAGGAAACGGTTGTTAGGGGATTCCTCCAGAATGGCATCGATGAAGCTCAACAGGGCGGCCTCGTAATTCCGATTTATCTTGAGCCAGCCGGTAATGGCTTTGGCTTCCCTGACCGCCTTAACCATATAGTCTTTGAGGCGTTCCTTAAAAGCGGGTACTTCTTCACCAATAAGGGGCCAGGCACCGAGCAAGGTCTGGTAGAGAAACACCTCCGTATTCGGCTCGGGCATGAACTGTCCTTTGACACGTTCCTTCTTCACCAGGTTGTACTGCATCCACAGTTCCAGATGTCTCTCCCATTCGCCGGGGATTTCGGAGAGGACGCTGATTCTGGCGCGAACGTCCTCGCTACGCTTGGTATCGTGGGTGGAGGTGGCGTTAAGGGTATGCGGCCAGCGTTTCACACGTTTCAGGTTCCACTCGTGGAAGTCCTCTACAGACAAACCGGTGGTATCAGGGGAGCCGCCCACCTCGTTAAGAGAGACCAGGCGGTTGTAGTTATAAAGCACCGTATCCTCGGAGCCCTTGGCCATGACAGCCCCGGTGAGTTGCTGCCAGCGCCTGATGAAATTCAGCCATTCGTTCTTCTCTTGCGCGCTAATATCCGCCGGAAAGTCGAGCTGGAGTACCCGCATCAGGAAGCTCATGGCAGCCTCGAGGCAGGCTTTGCGTTCAATGGCTTCCCTCGCCGCACTTTCGATGTAACGCAAGTCGGTGGCTGAAATATTCTCACCCTTCATATAAGTACGGTAGACCGGCAGGCAGGCGGTAATTTCAACTAAAGCCCGGCCAGCATCCTCTTCTTTCAAGTGTCCCGAAAGGTGTGATAGATAGTCTCCGAGGGCTTTTATTTCTTCGGGAAACATCTCCGCCATGACCAATTTTTTATTTTCGTAGACAAGGTCGCGGAAGGGCTTTTCCAGGCTGGTGGTCCGGGAATAGCTGCGGTCCAGCGACTTTAAGCCTTCACAATCCACAAACAGGGCGTTCAGGGTTCCGGTAAAATCATAGCCGGTAGTACCGTAGACCGGCCAAGTATCGGGAAGTGTTTCGTCAACGCAGAGAATCTTCTCCACAACAGTGTAAACACCGCCCGTGCTTGCCCGTAACCGTTCCAGGTATTCCAGCGGGTCATAAAGGCCGTCGATATGGTCGATACGCAGTCCGTTGACCTCGCTTTGGGCAATAAGCTTGAGAATGTATATATGTGTTGCCTCGAACACCTGCGGGTCTTCCACCCGGATGCCGACAAGGTCGCCGATGTCAAAGAACCGCCGATAGCCCGCGGCTTTATCTTCCGAGCCCCTGAAATCGAGCCAGTTGATATCGAAGAATTCAGCAAACGGCGAGTCCTTACCGCGTTCCTGCACGTCCCGCCACCATAAATTTTCAGGACAGGCAGCCATGTGATTGGGGACGATATCGAGCAGTAATCCCATGCCTTGCCGCCGAAGGGCTTTTACCAAGTCGTTGAAATCATCTTCCGAGCCAAGGTCCGGGTTCAATTGCGTCGGGTCAATAACGTCGTAACCGTGAGTACTGCCCTTCCTCGCTTTCAGCATCGGTGAAGCGTAGACGTCCGAAACGCCGAGGTTGTAGAGGTAAGGTACCAGCGCCGTGGCATCGTTGAAGCGAAACCCCTCGTTGAACTGGAGCCGGTAGGTAGCAACAGGTAGGCGCAGCCCTGACATCTAACTAACCCTTATTTTCAGGTGTGTGCCCAGGGAGACGAAAGCTTCAATCCAGTCCGCCGCCGGTCTGTCGCCCTTTTTGGCTCTCCGTTGATACTCCGGATAGGTGACCTGAAGCATCCCCCAGTAGAGGTTCTGCACCTGCCAGAGGTCGACGGAAAAGGGCACGGTCTGTGCCAGCGATACCGCGCCGACGAGGTTATTAAGCAGGTCCATATTGTCAGGCGCCTCTGCCAGCGCCGACATCATCTTTTCCAGTGTCTCCTTGAGTTGATAGCCGATGCCTTCGCTGTCCAGCTCCACCTGCCAGGATTGAGCAGTATCTACAAGAGTCCGGATGTTTAAGATATCCGGAGTATCGCTGCCCACGGCGCGGTGCAGGTCGATATTGAGAATGAGTTCGGCGGCGGCGTGGAAAGCCCGGGGCACCGGGTTACCGAGCTCGGTGAGGAAGCGCATCGGCGGGTAGTGGGACTCATAAAGCTGGCGGTAAGCCGTCTCAATCTGGGACATGGTGGACTCGAGTATGTATCCCAGTACCTTGCGCTGCTCGTCACGGAAGAGTGTCTTTAGTGAATAGGATGAAATACCGAAGTGCTTGTCCAGCAGGCGGATAACCCCGGTGAAATCGGCGGCGGCGCAGGTTTGCGTGGTTTCCGCCACCATCTCCTGGTAGGCTGCGTCGCCCGGGTACTCCCGGACACCGGCGTTGATAACGTGGTCTCCGAAATGGAAAACGCCAAAGCTAAGGATGGCGGATTCCTCCGTAATCTCCGAGGTCACTTTCGAATATCCTACCGCCAGCCTGGCTTTGCCGCATTCCGCAGTCTGGTAGTCCTCGTTATTAATCATATAGCAGTTAACTCTGGACGTGTCGCTGTACTCCTCGAAAAGCGAACTGACAGCGTGATGAGCTACGACCCTGGGCAGGTCCACCATAGCCGGCCTGACGAAGTTCTCATAGACGTTGCGGCCGTCTCCCTGCTCCGGGATATTGCTCTTAGCCACCGCAAGGATTTCCAGGAAGTGCGGCTCTGTATTATTGCCGAAGAGTTCCTGCGCCAGCTGTATCACCCGCCCGGCATACTGAATGACCTGTATCGTCTCGATGCGTGACAAATCGTCGAAGAACCAGCCGCAACTGGTATACATGAGCATAGCGTAGCGTTGGAGTTCGAGAAGTTTGAGTACCGTAATTCTCTCCGTGGCGTCCAGTTCGCGGGTGGCATGTTGCTTGAAAAACACGGTCACGTTATCCGGGGAGCGGTCAAGGATGACATTAATGTAATCGTCACGCGCCGCCCAGGGGTCTTTCAGGTATTGACCGGCTTTTTCTTCATACGGGCCGGCCATATTGTCGCGCAGCCAGTCCAAGGCATTCCGTAGCGGCGTACGCCAGGACTGGTTCCACCCGGGGTGGGAGCCGCTGTTGCATCCGCAATCGCTCCACCAGCGATCGATGCCGTGCGTACAACTCCAAGACGTTTTTTCGATAATCTCCACTTCATGGGTTGGCGGGTACTTCTCCAGATATTCGCCGTAATTGGTGATTTTCGCCAGGTTGTTAGCCTCGATATGGTGCAGGGCAAAAGCCAGCGCCATATCCCCGAAGCGGTGGTGGTGCCCGTAGGTCTCGCCGTCGGTGGCGATGTGGACGAGCTGGGGCCAGTCCCGTTTTTCGGAGAAGCTTTCGACCAGTCTTCCGGCGAAATTCTCGCCGTGACTCAATATATCTTCAAAGGCGACGGCGCGGGACACGGGGCCGTTATAGAAGAACAAGTTAAGACGGCGGCCCGAGGAGAGCTTAATGACATAGGCACGCGTCGGGTCGATGCCGGCGCCGCCGACATCCTTCCATCTCTCCGCACCCAGCTTGCGCACGCGTTTCGCCTGATGCGGTGCTAAAATGGTGAACCGTATCCCCAGCCCGGCCAGGATATCCAGTGTCTCCAGGTCTACCGCCGTCTCGGGCAGCCACATCCCCTCCGGCGTCCGCCCGAAACGGTGCTCGAAGTCACGGATTCCCCAGAGTACCTGGCTGTACCGGTCCCGGTGGTTTGCCAGCGGCATGATGATATGGTTGTATGCCTGCGCCAGCGCCGAGCCGTGCCCGGAAAAATTCTCCCGGCTCTGACGGTCCGCGTCGATGACTGCCCGATAGACATCAGGGGCTTTTTCCTCCATCCAGGCCAGCAAGGTTGGGCCGAAGTCAAAGCTCATCCTGGCGTAATTGCTGACGATGCTGGTGATGAAGCCGTCACCGTCCAGGATACGCGAGGATGTATTCGGCTCATAACATTCGGCGGTGATGCGCTCATTCCAGTCGTGGTAAGGGTATGCTGTATCCTGCAACTCCACGTATTCCAGCCAGGCATTTTCCCGCGGCGGCTGGTAAAAATGCCCGTGAATGCAGATGTAGCGTTTCATCTAGCTCTCCTTTTGAAACATGATAAAAGACTCGGGCTGCAGGGTCAAGGCTACCTTCCCGCCGGAGCTGATTTTCCCGGGAACATTACTGCCGTTTCCCTGCCACTTTTCATCGGCGGAGTCCAGCAGCTTATGCCATATTCCCTCCGGTAGCGAAAGCTCTGCCGCCATCTTTCTATCATTAAAATCATATATAATAGCAACTTCGCCGTCTACCTGCCAGCGGCGGATATAAAGCGTCTTATTATCTTCATCCGCCAGCACCTCCAAGTTGTCCTTGCTGAGGCAGGCAAGCGCCGAATTCTCCTTGCGCAGCCGGATAAGCTCACCGTAGAAACCGTGGAGGACTTTGTGCCATCCCCCGTTACGCAGTCCATGATTAAGCCTAGCCGAGAGAAAAGTATTCTCGTCTTGCGGATCGGCGATTTCACCCTGCCAGTCAAAAGAGGCGAATTCTTCCCGGCGTCCTTTTCTCACCGCCTCGATTAGAGCAAAGTCTAAATGGCTGATAAAATAGGGAAAGGGAGCTGTCTCCCCATACTCCTCCCCCATAAATATCAGCGGCAGAAATGGTGAGAGCAGCACGATTCCGGCAGCAAGTTTGAGAGCCTCGAAATTGACCAGCCGGCTCAGACGCTCGTTTCCGGCGCGGTTGCCTACCTGGTCGTGGTTCTGGGAGAAGACGACGAAGCGGTGTGCCGGAATATCTTTTGAGGAAGTACCATGCCGGTGCCGGCGATAGGGGGAATACTCGCCGGAATACACAAATCCGTCACGGAACGCCCTGGCTAACTGCCCGATTTCGCCAAAGTCCCGGTAGTAACCGGTCTTTTCGCCGGTGAGCAGCACGTGCAGGGCATGATGAAAATCATCGTTCCACTGGGCGTCCAGTCCGTAACCGCCGGATTCCCGGGGCCGGATGAGGCGGGCATTATTAGCGG
>CAYPYL010000070.1:4371-6047 GCA_964414605.1 uncultured Dehalococcoidaceae bacterium | reverse complement strand
TTGGCTATCTCGGCGCCGAGCTCGTTGATTTTACCGACGCCGTGGCCGCCGGTCTTACGGCTACCGATGAGAATCCTGTGGCGATGGTCATTGCTGATGCTGGACAAGCCGCTCAAATCGGCGGCATCCGTATTTACTGCAAAGCAGCCTGTTATTATGGTCATTCCGCGCCGGCTGCGGGCTCTGCCGTTAAGCCGGGCGAACTCGTCTGCAATTCTTCCGCCGCATTGCCCTAACCCGATTACCACTAATTTCATGTTGCACCTCAATGATGTAGAGTCATGCTATTTTTATCACAATGGAGTGAGAATGTCAATCATCCCTTCAGTAGTTTGTTCAATATATTTTAGTACTACCGGGGTATGTTACATATCTGCTATATACTTAAGAAAAGACTGGATATTTATTGAAAAACTGATGAGTCTATAATAGAATATGCTATACTGGTGTGTGATGTCATGATTACTTAGAGAGGTTTTATGGATGTCTCCTGAATTGAAAGAAGATGTAGAAGGTAACATCGGCGATTTTGAGAGGGCGGTAGCCCGGGCCGAAACGTTAAGCAGGGCGGCCAGGGAAGCGGCCGAGAAATCGACGAAGACTGCCATGGAGGCGGCGCATCGCGCCGAGGAGATAGGAAAGGCATCGCGAGAGGCGGCCGAGGCTGCGTCCCGGATGGCGCAGGAAGCGGCTACCCGCGCGGCGAAGATAAGCCAGGAGGCGCGTGAGGCCGCCGCAGCAGCAATCAAGACCGCCAACGAAGCTATAGCCCAGGCGGAAGAAGTGGCCAGGCGACCGAAAGAAACCGCTCAATCGATGTCCAAGGCATTCGAGGAGGCTATCGGGCGAGCGGAGAAGATAAGCGGCGAAGCGATGCATGCGGCGGAATCGGCTCTGATGCTTTCCCAGGAAGGCTTGAGTCGCGTCGACGAGTTGAGCCGGGAGGCCAAGAAAACTGCCGAAGCCGCCAGGGAAGCCTCCGAAGAGGCGGTAAGCACCGCCGAGGCATCGGTAAAGTTGGCCAAGGAAGCTGTTGAAGATTCGATTAAGGCTGCCAAAGAGGCCGCAAACCGGGCAGAAAGGATGTCCAGAGAAACCAGAGAAGCGGCCGAAACGACCAATAAAGCGGCTAAGGAAACGGTAAGCCGGTCTGAAAAGACCAGTAAGTCTACGCGTGAAGCTGCCGAGGTAGCTACCAGGGCGGCTGAGGAAGTGGCCGCCAGGGCGGAGACAATCAGCAAGGTCGCCAGGGAAGTCGCCGAGGCTGCCCAGAGGTCCTCGCAGGAGACCATGAAACGGGTCGAGGCGATTGGCCGTGAGGCCAAGATAACCGGCGAAGCGTCGCAAAAAGCCGCCCAGGAGACGAAACGCAGAGCCGATGAGGTGGCCGTGGAAGCCCGTATGGCGGCTGATGCGGCTATAAAAATATCCAAAGATGCCTCCGATGCCACCATAAAAGCGGCACAGGAAGCGGTAGCCAGGGTTGAGGTTATAAGCAAAGAGGCAAAGGATAACGCCACGGCGTCGGCGAAGGAGTTCCGGGACGCCCTGGCCAGAGTCGAGCAGGTTAATACAGAGACCAGGGATACCACCGAAGAAGCGGAAAACAAAATACGGGAAGCAATAGCTAAGGCGGAAGAGGACAGCAAAGAAGCCCGGGAGGAGATAGAAGCATC
>CAYPYL010000070.1:0-4271 GCA_964414605.1 uncultured Dehalococcoidaceae bacterium | reverse complement strand
AGTTCTGCAAAGGAGGCCTCGGAAGCGGCGGCTCAAGTCGCCCGCCAGGCTGCTGATGAGTCGGTGGCGGAATCGCGGGAAGTCCTTAAAAAAGTGGAAGAGATAGGCAAGGAGGCCAGAGAGAGGGCTGAAGCTTCGGCCAACGAGTATCGCGAGGCTATTACCAAAATCCAGGAAATAAGCAACGCGGCGAAAACAGCCGCGGGCGAATCGGCAAAAGCTGCCCAGGAAGCCGTTGAAGCATCTAAGAAAGAATCGGAAGAAGCGGTAGCCAAGGCCGAGGAAATCAGTAGGACGGCTAAAGAGACCGCCGAGGAAGCAACGAGGGTTGTCCAGGAAGCTATTGAATCCGCCGTCGCTAACGCCAGAGAAGCTGCTGAATCTTCGGAGAAGGAAATACAGGCGGCCATAGCCCGGGCTGAAGAGATAAGCCGGGAGACCAAGGAAGCGGCCGAGGCCGCGGTGAGAGCCTCGAGAGAGGTGACGGAGTCACTGATAAAGGCTGCCAGAGAATCGGCGGAGAGGACCGTGAGAGCCGTGAAAGAAGCTACGGAGGCATCGGCCAAAGTGGCCCGGGAAGCAGCCGGGGTATCCATATCAGCTTTTAAAGAAGCAATAGTCCGGGCGGAGGCCACCGGGCAGGTCGCCAGGGACACCGCCGAGGCATCGTTTAAGGCCTATGATGAAGCCTTGAGCAAAGGACGTAAAAAAGAAGACGAAGAGGAAAAGGGAGAGGAAAAAGCGGGGGAAACCGAGAACACGGAAGAGCATCTGACTCAAGAGGCATTGACCGAGGTGCTGGAGAAAGCCGAGGAGGAAAGGGAGGCAGCCTATGAGGCGGCGGAGGCGGCGTTAGAGGGCGTGCCGGAGATGGCGGATGAAGTAGCAGAAGAAGAAAAACCGGAAAAACCGGAAAAAGAGACGAAGAAGGAAAGCCGGGAGCCAAAGGGTAAAATGGAGGCGCGCCTGGAATCTCTGGCAAGAATGTACGAAAATAAGAAGCCCAAACAGGCTAAAAAGGATGACGAGGCCGAAGATAACGATAAATAACCCGTGGCCATGCGGCCGTTGAATAATAAATATTAGTTCTTAAAATTGCGAAACAGCCGTGTGAGAAGTAAAAAGTTTGCTTGACTTTTTACAGGGCGAGCAATATACTTGGCACTAAGTAGTGGCACGGTATTTATCACCTGTAAATTTCAAGATAATGAAGCTGTTAAGCTAATAAGAAAAAATTGAAGGAGGTGCCTGGTGGCGAACCAGAAAGAGAGAACCAAGAAATCCTCTACTCCGGCAGAGGCGGAAGCCGAAATCCCCGCTGAAGCGGTCGTGGGAGTTCCGGAAGCAGAGGAGAAACCGAAGAGCCCGCTTGACGAGGTTATGAGCCAAGCCGAGAAGGCTTATGCAGCCTATATGGATGCCGAGCGTCAGGTGGCTAAGGCTTACCATGAGAATGAAGTGCAGGTAGCAAAAGCCTACAAACGGGCGGAACAGCAGGCTTATCGAGCTTATGAAGCTACGGTAGTTCAAGCTACTCAAGACCGTAATGAGGCCATTGATAAAGCCGCCAAGGCTCGTGAAGCGGCGATAGCGCGGACTGAAGAAGCATTTAAAAACGCACAGGAAGCGGCCAGCAGCGCTTTCGAGGCGGCAGTAACCGAGGCTGCCAGAGTACGTGAAGAGAATGGCGCTAAGGCCTGGAAAGTCCGCGACGATACAATCGAACAAGCCTGGCAGATATATTCCAAGATAGCCAGATAAGCAAAAATTACAGATGGCCTTTATGAATGCTCTGCCTTTGCAGGTGCCGGTAAAACCATTTATCAGATCAGAACCGGACGTATAAAAAGACAGAGTGGTGAATTAAAAAAATAAGAAACGTATATTAACTAAATAAACTGATTATAGCAGCGAGGGAATATCTTTTATCGTGATATCAATCCCTCGCTGTGTACTTATTATACCCTCCTGGCGCTTCTTTTGCTGCGCAATGAGGTCAATGGCCTTGGAGAAGTAGTTCCTCACCTTTTCCACATCGCTCATTTCAGAAAGCACAATGGTAACATCCAGGCTCCCTTTTTCCCTGGGGTAATCACCGCTTCTGATTACCGCTTCCGGGGCCATGTTCTTAATGTAAGTGCCCATCTCTTTTATCAGGTCAACGTTGATTTCCTTGGCGGGAGCGGAAACGAGGTAGAGGGCCCTCTTGGAATCAAGAGGATTGCACTTGATAGAAAGTCCGCTGACGGCTTCGTCCAGGGCTTGAGTGCCTTTCTGTGTTTCCGTGGCTTTGTTTCTGAAGTGGCGGCTGGATGTGAAGAGTGATTTCAAGGCCGAGGTGTGGGAGCGACCGAAGCCCAGGGTAGTCCAGCCGATGAGTGTCTGGATAATGTCACCGGCGTCCAGTATCTTGGCGCCGATATATCTTGACTTTATCTCTTCGCCGGCGCAGAGCAGGTTAAAAAACGGCTGCACGATATACGAGTTTATCTTAGAGAGGTTACGGAGGAGAGAGGTATCTTTACTCACGTACCTCTGGTTGTCTACCAGGAAGATGGCATCGGCCACCAGGTAGCTGGATTTCAGGCAGGTGGCCACGTTATAGACCGTCCTGTTTTCGGTGGCTTCTTCGTGTTCGAAGGGGAGGACGATAAGGTTGTAGACAGGCTTATCCACGTAACGCTCTTTTACCTGCTGGGTCATGACCGAGATAGCACCGGAGCCGGTGCCGCCGGCAGCCCCGGCACAGAGGAGGAAGGCATCGGTTTCCTGGAAATGCTTGGAGTTTCTTAACGTCTCAATGACTTTATCGGAGTCTTCCCTGGCAATCTCGGCACCAAGCTCATTGATTTTCCCAACGCCATGTCCGCCAGTCTTTTTGTTGCCGATAAGGATACGGTGGTCGTAATCTGATTTTATGGTGGTGAGACCACTAAGGTCGGCGCGGTCGGTATTTACCGCGTAAGCGCCGGTAATAATATCTAGTCCGCGTAAACCATGAGCCCTACGATTAAGTCGGGCAAACTCATCTGCAATCCTGCCGCCGCATTGTCCGAAGCCAACAACAACTAATTTCATAACCCACCTTAATTAGGCAGTTTTCCTATTTTACGCAATTCCGCAACAGGTTGTCAATCAGTACTAAAGTACGCTGCGCATTATTTCCCCCATGTTAACATAATTTACATGCAAATGCTACTGCCGCGCAGCATAATTCTGTTTTTCAATTAGAGCGCCGAGGTTTGCCGCCAGGGGTTGATAAGCCCAGCGGATTTCCTCAAGTTTCTGTCTGGTCCGGGGAGGCAGTTCCGCCCAGAGCGTTTTTTGCAGGACGAGGCCGGTTTCTTCTTCGGAGAAGGACGGGCCATTGCTGATGTTGTCCAGGTTGAGCTTATTTACGGGGCAGACGAACTGGCAGGCCATACAGCCGATGAGGGCATTCGGCAAGTCCGGCTGGAGCCTGACCCAGTGGGGGAAATCCGGCTCTTTCTGGTTGAGAAAGCCCGGGCATTTCTCGGCATGAATCAGAAATCGGTCGGCAGTGATACTGCCGGTTGGGCATTTCTCGCGGCACAGCGAACAGGAATCGCAGTCCTTCATCACCGCCGGTTCCCGCCAGCTGTCTTCGTCACAGGGACAATCGGAAAAATAGGCAATCAATCCGTGAAAGCTGCCCATCCCCGGCACATAACTGATGTTGTTTTTACCGTATTCGGCCAGTCCGCTCCGGACGGCGAGCGTTTTCAACGCCAGACGGGCTTTGACTATCCTGTATCCTGCGGTTTCCAGGATATCTGTCAGGGCCGTTTCAATGCGGGATTTGTCCGCCCGGGTAAAGTAGGTCGGGGGCATATCCGCGATGTAAGTCCTCCCCTGTCGTTCGAACGTAAGACGGGTAAGGGGCTGGGGCATCGCCACCACGATAATGGTCTCTACGCCCGGCAGGTCCTCGCTGGTCTTCAGGTAAAAGTGCCAGTTTTCACATAACTGCTTGTCAATCAGCCCCTGCCTGACGAGTCTCCCGACCGATTCCTGCACCTCCGGCAGGTGAGAAATGGCCACGGTTTTAGCCCGGTAGCCGTAGCGACTTAATGCTGCCCGGATTTCATAGCTGATTTTTTCCATTTAGGCTTTAGAGTCCCTTATTGGCTATGTAGACGGCTAAATCGCCGAGACGGCAGCTGTACCCCCATTCGTTATCGTACCAGGCCAGTATCTTGACCATGTTGCCGCCGATGACCATGGTGCCGGGGCCGTCGATGATGGAGCTG
>CAYPYL010000069.1:0-6090 GCA_964414605.1 uncultured Dehalococcoidaceae bacterium | reverse complement strand
TCTGGCCGTGTTCGTCCAGCGGTACGATGCCGTCCAGGTACTCCGTATTCGGCTCCAGGCCTATATGCACCAGGACGCCGTCCACTTTCAAAGTCTCTTTACTGCCGGAATCATTAACCAGTTCCACAGCTTCCACCTTATCTCCGCCGGTGATAGCTTCGACCTTCGTACCACAGCACACCTCTATTTTGGGGTCGGCGTTAAGCCTGTCGCAGAGCACCGCCGTGGCAGTCAGTTCCGGCATGGCTTCGATGAGGATTACCTTGGAGGCGATTTTCGCCATGTAAAGGGCCTCGGTAACGCCGGCGTCCCCACCCCCGCATACCGCCACCACCTTATCGGCATAATGGCCGCCGTCGCAGAAAGCGCATTCAAAAACGCCCTTGCCCGCCAGTTCTTCCTCGCCGGGGACGCCCAGCTTTTTATTCTTTGAGCCGCCCGCGAAAATAACGATACTGGTGGTATATCCCTGACCGCCGTCGCAGCCCACCCAGCGCGTGCCGGAGAATATCTCCAGACCGGTAACATCGCCCGTCTCCGTTTCCAGTCCGTATTGCCTGGCCTGTTCTACCATCTCCGCGGCCAGCTTTGCGCCGGCAACACCTTCGGTAAAGCCGGGATAATTCTCGATAAGCTCGATATTGCGTATGTAACCGCCGACCGTTTCTTTTTCCAGCAGGAGGGCCCGCCGGTTAGCCCTGGCGAGGTACAGTCCCGCCGTCAGGCCCGCCGGTCCGCCCCCGACAATGACGATATCCCAGTCAAACATGATAAAATCCTCTAGAAACGACAACTAAACAGGGCTAAAATCAGGGCAGGCCCGCGCCGGGGACGGCTACCTTCACTATTTCGATATGAGCACTCGGTTTCGACCCGGCATCGCCTGGTTGAGGCATTTTCGCTGCCATAATAAAGAGCGTGCGCCGGTCCGGCCCCCCGAGCATGCAGGCATAAGCCACGGCGGAAGTCTCGATGCGGTCCGTCACCTCGCCGCCCTCTCGCACGCGGAGGACCTGGCTCGCGGAGGAATCCGCGACCCACATGGCGTTTTCAGTGTCGAGGCAGATGCCGTCGGGGAGTACGTTTGCGGCAGTCCAGCGGGCGTGCTCTTCCGGTGAAGTAATTCCGGCAGGATACGCCTCGCCGAGCTTAGCCCAGACCCGCCGTCCCGTCAGGGAGCCGTCGGCCTCAATATCGAAAGCCGTAAGACGGGAAGCCATTGATTCGGCGACTATCAACATACGCCCATCGGGAGTTATGACAGACCCATTCGGGAAATACATATCGTCGGCGACAACGCGGGCCTCTCCATGCGGCGTTACCATCATCACGCAGGCAGGCACAACGGACTCGCCTATAAATATGTTAAAGCCAAAATGGCCGATGTAAGCCCGTCCCTGCTTATCTACCACCATGTCGTTGCAGTAACCGGTTGCCAGCCCGCTCAAGTCGGCCACTTCAACCAGGCCACCCGGGTCGAGTCTAAGGAGACGCCGGTCGGTCATCGAGACCACCAGCAAACGCCCGTCGGGGAGCCACCCCAGTCCTGAAGGCATACCCGGCACTTCCGCAATTGTCTCCGTTCTGCCTTCGAGGTCCACGGTCATCACCCGTTTCGTATGAAAATCGGAAAACCAGAGTTTGCCGTCGTGCCAGCGCGGGCCCTCCCCGAACGTTAACCCCTCCAGAAATATTTTCGTTCCAGGCGTCATATAAACTTACTCTTTCCGTCGGGGTGTCTTTATTATTCCGCCGTTATTTCCGCCAGTCTTTGAAGGACTTCCTCCATGGCATCCCACTCCTCGCCGAAGCCTGCCCAGTCGCCTGACTTGAGGTTTTCCTGCGCTTTCTCATAATGCTGGCGCGCTTCCGCCACGAGACCGGCGATTTCACCGTCTAAAGGAGTTTCCGGCTCTGCCGGCTCCTGCGGTTCTACCGGCTCCGCTGGTTCAGAAGGCGCCGGTGGTTCTGGAACGGGCTCCGGCGGTGAAACGCCCTCACCGAAGATAGACCCGATGCTTTCCATCAACGTGGGCTCCATGGCTATCTGCTCGCCGACCACCACGATGACACGCTTCAATTCGGGAAGCCCGCCGGCGTCTGCCTGAAGGAAGACCGGCTCCACATACAGTATAGACTTGCCTAAAGGAATCAGCAGCAGGTTGCCCCGGAGGACCCGGGAACCACCCCGCCCCCACAGGGCCAGCTGCTCGGTGACGACGGTATCTTGCCCGATTCGGTTCTCAATCTGGCTCGGACCATCCACCCACTCACCCTTAGGGAAATAATAGGCCAGCAGCTTGCCGTAGTTATCGCCGTCGCAGTGGGCCGCCAGCCAGCCGATGGTATTGTTCTTGTTAACCGGGGTATAGGGGAGCATGAGCAGGAACTCCTCTCCCTCCCCGCCGGGGAGCCTCATAATGACGTAGTACGGCTCCATGGCCTGCTCCTGCCCGGCATAGACCTCCCGCGGCACCGTCCAGAGGTCTTCCTTGTTGTAGAATACGCGGGCATCGCGCATGTGATAGCTCCGGTACATGACCGACTGTATACTGAACATGTCCTCGGGGTAGCGCAGATGGACCCTGAAAGTCTCCGGCATTTGCTCTATGGGAACAAAGAGGTCGGGGAAAATGGCCTGGTAGGTGCGTATCAGGGCATCGTCAGGCTCGGTAACATACAGGGTAACATCGCCGTTGTAGGCATCGATAACCGCTTTAACGCTGTTACGGATATAATTCAGTCCTTCGCCTATCGGCTCGGAATACGGGTAGCGGTCGGTGGTGGTATAGGCATCCTGAATCCAGAACAGACGGCCGTCGTTGATAACCATGTAGGGGTCACCGTCCAGCTGGAGGAAAGGCGCCAGGTGGCGCACCCTCTCGGCGATGTTACGATAGTACAGCACGTGGCTCTCCGGCGTCAGCTCGCCGCTTAGTAAAATATTCAGGTCGCCGAACTGCCAGGCGTAAATAAGCCGGCGGGAAAAACCGTCCAGGCTAACGCCGCCCTCACCCTCGTAACGCCCGTAAACATTATCGTCCCCGCGGGGATAGTCAAACTCCTGCGTGTTCGTTTTGACGATTATATAGTCGTTCGTCTTTTCCCCGTAGTATATTTCGGGACGTTCAATATCAAAAGCGCCGACGGGCGGTATATCTTTCAGAAAGAGATTAGGCAGACCCTGGGTACTTATCTCGTTAACGGGACTAAGCACGACGCCGTACCCGTGGGTGAACTGGAGCTTGCGGTTTACCCATGTCTGCGCCTCGCCGGCCAGTTTTTCGGCTGATAGTTCACGTGCGGAGAGCATTACCTGGCGATAATTTCCATCGATAACGTAGCGGTCGACATCAACATCGTAGAAATCGTAGTAGAGACGGATGGACTGTATCTGGTTATAGGTGTCCTTCAACGGGCGGTGGTCCCAGAGTCTTATATTATTAATAGTTGCTTCGTTATCGGCGATATCCCGGGCGGTCGGTGAAGTCTCGGCGGGAAAAGCCTTCTCCTCGATCCGATTAAGGGCGTAGGCATCGCGGGTGAACTCGATATTATAATCGATATAAGGACGTTCCCTTACCAGTTCGTTGGGCTGCACCTGGAAACGCTGTACTATGGCGGGATAAATTGCCCCGACGATGATAGCCATCAAAATCCACGCGGCGATGCCGTAAAGAGGCCAGCGGAACTTACGCTTGACCACCGAGGCAAGAATTACCCCCATGACAATCACTACTACCACCAGCAGAATCCACTGGGCGGGAAGTCTGGCATTCACGTCCGCGTAGCCAGCTCCGAAGACCGCGCCGTGCGCCGAGTAGACCATCTCCCAGATGCCGAGCCAGTAGCCCCAGGCAAAAAGCCCCAGTATAGCCATCACCAGCCCGCCGATATGCCCCAGCACCGGACGGGAAAAGTCGAACTTGAGCCGCTGCGCGGCGTAGCTTAACAGGTACGTGGCTATCACGGCCAGGAAAATCACAATCAATGCCCCCAGGAACCACCCTTTGATGAAGTTCATGTAAGGCAGGGAAAACACGTAGAAGCCGACTTCCTTATGAAAAACGGGGTCAGTGACGCCGAAGGGCTGCCAGTTAAAGAACTTCAGAATAGTCTGCCAGTTCCCCTGCGCCACCATGCCGAATATCAGGGAGAGGACGGCCGTGCCCAGGATAACGTTCCAGCGGATGATGCGCTGGAGCTGGCTAACGATAGACCAGGGCCAGAAATGCGCTTTTTCCTGGGGAGTAAGCCGGGTGGCCAGCACCAGGTTCCCCATGAGCAGTAGGCAGAAAATAATGGCAGCCAAAAAGAAGACCAGCAGCCTCGCCTTGAGGATGGTGGTATAGACGCCTCCGTAGCCCAGGCTGCTGAACCAGAGCCATTCCGTGTAGAAACTCTTGGCTATATTGGCGAGGATAAAGAGTATTATCACGCCGGCCACGGCCATGATTACCCTGCCGGCTATTTTACCGCGTCTCGAAGGAGGACCGGGTTCTTTTTGTTTATCCTCCGGGAACCATCGCTGCCAGTCTCTGGAAAAGGAGTCCAATCCAATCACCCCCCTGGTGTGATTAAACCTGTCATTAACAGGATAACAGACACGTACACGACGGTCAATCTCTTGATATTTTTTATTTTTGTTCTGGTTATGCATTTTACCTCTCCCCTGCCCCCTCTCCGACTAAACGATGGCAGCGGCATGATTCTTGACAGGTCTATAATTCTCATCAATAATTGACAGGTAATAAACTTTTACGACGAGGAAATATATGAAAATACAGAACTACCGGGAGGTGGCGGGTAACAAGGTCGCGCCGGGGGTCGTCATGCACGTGGTAGCCGGACCCGCCGAGGGCGCCCCGACCTTCGTGATGAGGGTATTCGAGATAGAGCCGGGGAGCGCTACCCCTCACCATAATCACCCCTGGGAACACGAAATCTTCGTGGTCGAGGGGCAGGGTACGCTGAAAAGCGGCAATTCCGAAAAGCCGCTACAACAGGGCGATGCCGTTACGATACTGCCGGACGAGTTACATAGTCTGCTTAACACAGGTAAAGAAATGATGCGGGTGATATGCGTGGTGCCGCTGGTGGACGGCAAAATGCCGGGGACGATGGCCGGGGACTGAATCTAATATGCACTCTGAAAAACCGTTATTCCGCCCCTTTTCCTCCTGGAAAACTGAAGAAATCGTCAAACATGCCTATGATGCCGCCGCTAAAGGCGATATCGAGACCTTAAGCTATTGCCTGGCGGAACTATCGCCAAAGCACCGGAATATCGATTTGACGACCTGGCTGAATATAATCGAGTTCGCGCAAAAGCGGGGACTGGACCCGATTGACTGGCTGGAAAAGGCCGCAGAGGTTACCGGCCGTTTCACACCTCAAACCGCCGGCAAGCATAATCTGTATATCATTTTACTTTTCGAGCTTAAAGGGAAACGCCCCGGTTACGGTCTGTACGTCGGGGAAACATCAAAATCACCGGAAGCCAGGTATAAAGAACATGCCCAAAGAAAGCGCAACAGAAAAGGCCCCCTGTTTTCCCGCATAGTATTTAAACATCAGAAATGCCTGTTGCCGACTCTGTATAATCACCTCAACCCGCTTTCCCGGGAAGAAGCGAAGAAACTCGAAGGGGAAATAGCCGAGGCGTTAAAACTGGAGGGAATTCCCGTCTACGGAGGACACTAACTACTTGGCTACAGGGGGCAAGGCAGATAACGTATTCATTTTACTTGGCAATACAGGCAGTCCCCTGATAAACTATTACTGTAGCTATGCATTTTCAGGAGGCACATATGCACGGTTGGATGGGCAAAATACTCCATGTTGATTTAAGCAACTCCAGAATCGGCGAGATTGAAACGCAGCCATACGCCGGGAAATACCTCGGGGGGCGGGGAGTTGCCTCCAGACTTTACTGGGAAAAAGTAACGCCGGAAGTAAATGCCTTCGATTCCGGCAATCGATTGATCTTCATGAGCGGTCCGCTGCTGGCGACCGGCGCCCAGGGAGCCGCCAGGATGTCGGTCTCGGGAAAGTCGCCCATGGCCTACCCGGAAGGCTACTGCTACGGGA
>CAYPYL010000068.1:0-6218 GCA_964414605.1 uncultured Dehalococcoidaceae bacterium | reverse complement strand
GGCGACGTATCCCGCCCGTTTATAAACCTGCCGGGGGTGTGAAAAGCCTATATAACCGATTCTCTAACTTGAGTTAACGTAAATGCCCCGCTTTTGCGCTTTTTTGATATGTACCGATAATATCACGGCACCGGCAGCGGGTCAAGTCTGAAAAAGAGTTCGTATTAAGCCGACCGTTTGTGGTATTTTATATAGAGAGAAAACAGATGATAAAGCGTCCCCCCTTTTTCTACGGCTGGTACCTTGTCGGCATAACCATCATCGCCATGATGCTGATTTACGGCGTCAGGAACTCCTTTTCGGTACTCTTTTCACCTATCCTTGACGACTTCGGCTGGTACCGCGGCAGCACGGCTATAATGCTTTCGCTAAACATCCTTGTCTACGGGTTAACCGCGCCCCTGGCCGGGCTGCTGATTGACCGCTGGAAACCGAGGACCGTGGTGACGCTCGGCATCGTGGTGCTTTCCCTGGCGACAGCCCTCTGCTACTTTGCCAGCGAGCTGTGGCACTTCTACCTGCTTTTCGGGGTGCTGGCGCCAATCGGTACCGCCTTTTGCGGGTCCCCCATATTAAGCCCCTCGCTGATGAACTGGTTCGGTAAGCGCCGGGGGCTGGCCGTCAGCCTGGGGCAAATCGGCGGGGGGTTGAGCTTCGCCTACGGCATGCTCGTCGATGCGGTCGTGTCCCACTGGGGATGGCGGCCCTCTTTCCTAATTACGGCGGCCATCGTCCTGGCCGTTCTCCTGCCGCTGTACCTCATCTTTTACTACTACCGACCGCAGGACAGGGACATGAAGGCCTACCGCGACGACGAACCTTCAATCGTCGGAGATACCGTAGAAGTGACAGACCACACCGCGCCGGAATGGACCCTGAATATCGCCTTGAGAACGCATAACCTCTGGCTGCTGGTTCTTTCCCAGTTCTTCTACTGGGGCGTGGGTAACTACCTGGTGCTGGCCCACCAGATTAAGTTCGCCCAGGACGCCGGGTACAGCAGTATGCTGGCTACTTCCGTCTTCGCCCTTTTCGGTATAGCGTCCATTGGCGGGCAAATCGCCGCTTCGATATCCGACTCCATAGGGCGGGAGAAAACGGTTACGCTGGCGGTAGTTATGGCTATCGGCGCGTTGGTGGCTCTGATATCGGTGAAAGATACGTCACAGCCCTGGCTGCTTTACGTCTACGCCATATCCTCCGGGTTCGCCACCGGTATATATTCGCCCAGCGTCTTCGCGGGCATCGGCGATATCTACCACGGTAAGAACATCGGCACCATAACGGCCTTACTGCTTTTCGGCACCGGGTTCGGCGGGGCCATCGGCCCGTGGCTGGGGGGCTACATCTTCGATGTTACCGGCAGCTACAACATCGCCTTTATCATCAGTATGGCGGCCTTCGCGGCGGCGGGAATCAGCTTCTGGATTGCCGCGCCGAGAAACGCGTCCAGGATACGGGCAAAAATGCAGAAGATGAGCTTATCCGGTTAGCTACTGCTGTATGGGAATCCTGGAAATTTTTATTGCCCCCTCTTCCTTTTTCAAGGCCAGGAAAGCCAGCCACTCCTTATCGTTTTGCTCGGGGAAATCAGCCCGGAAGAACCCGAAGGGCGCGCGGCGACTCTCCCGTCTTGCCAGCGAGGCGTTTAATATCATCTCGGCATTATCGATTATCGACTGTACTTCGAGGCAACGCATCAACTCGTGAGGATTTTCTGCTTTGAACGATGCGTTCTCTTTTAAGTCCCGCAGTCGCTCCAGGCCGCGCTGCATAGTCTTTTCCGCCCGTACCTCGCCGGCATAGTAGCCCACGATGGCCTGTATTGCCATTTCCACCTCGCGCCAGTGCTTGCCGTTGCGATTGTTAAGGATACCGGAGCAGTTCTCTCTCAAGGATATCAGCGATTCATCATCTACGGGCAGGTGGTTTTGCTGCGCCCTGGCTTCCTTAGCAGCCCTCTCCCCGGCGCGCCAGCCCATGGTAAATGCACCCGGTGCGCCCGTCCACGGTACACCGCCGATTTCATCCCCTGCCCCGAAAAGCCCCCTGACCTCGGTCTCGAGTTCGTTATTAACTACGAGACCGGAAGCCGCGGTACCGGCCATCTCGCGACTGTTGGGGAGCCACTCCAGTTTATCTCTTCTAAAGTCGAATCCCTCCCGTTTAAGGTAGTCCAGAAACAGCGAACCTTTACCTTCGTTGCTGATAGACCATTCTATGTATTTTATCTCCTCCTCTGTCCCACCGGTGAGGTCGAGGTAAAAAGGCCCCTGCCCCTGCCGGTAGAGTTGAGCATAGGCAGGACGGGTATTCTGCCCTCCCGAAAGCATTTTCTGTCGATTCAACGTGGCATCCACCTTCTCCCTGCCCAGATTGGACCAGTCGTAGAACCGTGTCCTCGGCACGACTGTTTTTCCGTCGGCATCGGTAACAGCCGCGGCGGGTTGCACCGTATTGCGGGGCGAGCCTAAATTAAGTTCATAGTTGCCGATGGAGTAGTAGCCAGAGGAGAGGAATTCCATATTAATGACGGGAATACCGGCGCGGAACGCCATAGCCCGGCCGTCTCCGGTCTCGTTGATGGGAATACGGTGGTTGCCCCAGACTCCGGTCACTGTGGGGGTCAGTCGGTTGGCCCTACCCGTTGACACGACGATTGCCTTTGCCCGGAACGAGTAAATTTTACCGTCATTGGTGCCCACTCCCAACGCCCCAGCCACCTGGCCTTTGGTATGCAGGAGGGCTACCATCATTACCCGGTTGATAATCTCGACGCCCCTTTTCTTTGCCTCCCTGGTAAGCTTAATTTTTAGGTCGTGACCATCGAAGTTGAATGAACTCGGCATGGGATGGAACTGGTAGACGATTCTGAATTGACCGGGTATTTTGCTGTCCTCATACCTGATTTTTACGCCGAATTGCTCCAGGTCCAACATCCTGTCGTAGTTCTCCCTGGCTACCAGGCGCAACAGGTCTTTATTGATGAATCCCCGTGCTATCAGCTGTGTATGGTCTTCAATAAGGTCTTCCAGAGTCCAGCCCATCTGCTCATGAATCATAGGGATATACGCCCAGGCGTGGTCGACGCCCGTTCCGGCGCAGCCGCTGCTCAAAGTGTTGGCCTTTTCTGCTATGGTGACCTTGACACCATACTCACTGGCTTTAATCCCGGCCATACACCCGGCCAGTCCCCCGCCGATTACTAAAACATCCGTATCTATCTGCACTACATCTATTTTCGAGTTCATGGCCGCTTTCCTTTCAAAATCGATACCCTCATGGGGAGAGGCGGTACTATTTTGATGGCCCCCTTCTCCCGCTGCGGACACTGCATCCAGCAGGCACCGTCATAGGCGCATTCGTCCGGGTATTTTACGATTGGCGGTTTTCTTTTCTCCGGGTTGGCCTCCAGAATTTCCATCAGGCAGACGTCCACGCAGATATTGCAGCCCGTGCAGACGTCTTCGTTAAAAATGACCGGGTTGAACACAATTGACCTCCTTGATTCTCTATTTCCTTTGCTCTTCCCTGCTGTAGAGTTCTACCCATGCCGGGCGATAACCGAGAGAAATGGCCGTACGCCGGGATGCGATATTGGCAACTCCAGTTAAGTAGTAGGGTAATATACCTTTCTTAAAGACGGCTTCTGTAACGGCACTTACCAGGACCTTACCAATACCGCGATTTCGGTAAGCGGGTAGCGTATCGATGCCGATCTGCCACATAATATCACAATCGGCGCTGGCGGCAGCCATACCGATACGTTCGCCCCGGCACATAGCTATAGCCGCTATCATATCGGGCATTTGGGGATAACGTCCGTAGCCGAGGGCATTGGGAAATCGCTTGTCTTTATAAAGACCGGATATCTCCTTTTCGTTTAACAGCGTTATATCGATTTCATCCGGCAATTCGATTTGTTGAAAATTATTCTCCCCACAGATGTAGCCTAAGTTCGGGCCATACATATACTGGCGTTCACGCATCACATACCTGTTCATGCGGGCGATGGCCGGCACGGCAAAAAGCTCATCCCGGGAAAGCCGACTTAAATTAGCTTTAGCCCAGCGTAATCGTCCCGGACTGCAACTGATGACAGTCCCCGACCCCGCAGTGGCGATAGCCAGAAACTGTTCGGGACGGGGAAAACGCCGTGCCCCTTCCAGCTTCCTGGCCTCACAAAACCAGATGCCTTCTTCCTCCAGATGCCTTTCTTCACAGGCATAATCTGCCATCAGAACCTTTTTAACTGTCTGTAAAGCGTATTTCTGGTCTGATATCATGTCTTCATTCCATCCCCGGACCGTGGGCGGGATGTTAAGAGAATATCAAAAACAGGGCACTAATACAAATAAAGTAACCGGGAGTTCCCCCAGTTGTCCAGCAGTAACGGCTACTTGATATAAAGCTCTTCAACTTTAGCGGGTAATGGGACGCCGTTTTCGTCCCAGCCGAGCAACGAGTAGTAGATTTGCTTGCCTCTATCCATAAAATCGTGCTTAAGGGGTTTATCCGATAGGGCGGCTCCGTAAGTCACTTGAGAAGCGAGCGCTGATTATAACAAAAGGGGCGAGCCCGGTTCCAGCTTTGATTCAACCAGAGATGTGCGGGATTATCCGTGAGCCATCCCTCCCTCTTTTTACAATCTGCTATATCCGAATTAAATCATATATATCTATCAAAGTAGCCTTAAGTCGGACAATCGATTTTGTTAACTTCGATTGTGATAGAATATTCATATGTCCAATACATTCTCAAAGGAGCCGCCACTGGCTTCATATGATTTGCCGTCTTCAAAACTAATACCTGCTACTAATAGAACCTCAATATATCTCTTTTGTATCGTCAATTTTCTCTGGTGGGTCGGGCTTTATCTCTATGTTCCAATATTGCCGATATATATCCAGGAGGCAGGGGCCAGCCTGAATATGGTGGGCACGGTACTTTCCGCGTATGCAATACCTCAAGTTATATTACGTATTCCTATCGGGATCTGGTCAGATAGGCTTGGCAGGCGGAAACCCCTGGTGGTCGGGGGTATTATCTTCACATCATTGGGCGCCCTTGGACTTGGCCTATCGACAACGACCTGGCTCATGTTCCTGTCAAGAATGACCATCGGCATAGGAGCAGCCGCCTGGGTTGTGTTTCCCCTGTACTTTACTGCTTATTACCCGCCAAATGATAGCGGAAAGGCGATAGGACTGATTAATTTCATCCGGAGTGTGGGTTTGATAGCTGCAACCGCTGGAAGCGGCTTCATCGCCGAAGTGTTTGGTATGAATAAACCCTTTTTTATTGCAGCTATGCTCGGGGTAATAGCTTTACTTGTCTTAATATCCACTAAAGAAATACCGGTCCGCCGCGAGCGAACCGCATCACAGCGCGGATTCCTATCTATAGCTACTAGTCCGTTGCTATTAATCGTATCGATAATGGCTATATTACTGCTTTTTACAACCTTCACGGGGGTGTTCGGTTTTATTCCTATTTACGCAGCAGAAATCGGGGCATCCAGTAGCGAACTCGGCTTGATCACTATGATAAACCTTGGCTTTTCAGCCCTGGGGTCACTCGGAGCAACATGGGCCTGGGGGAGACTGGGATACCGTTCCACAATAATCGTAAGTTCCCTGCTAATTGGCGGTAGTCTGTTGGCCGTCCCGTTTATTACTACAGTTCCGGTACTGATGATTGCCCAGGTCAGCTATGGGGTGGGTAGCGGCGTTCTCATGACACTATTTATGGTCCTTAGCATTCGTGGCTTTCCACAAGAACAACAGGCAACGGCGATGGGTATATTTCAAGCAGTTTATGCCGTCGGCATGCTGGCAGGTCCCCTTGCCTCCGGATTTCTGGGTAGCGAACTGGGATTATCAACTGTATTCTACCTCTCGGCTTTATTCAGTCTGTTAATAATAGCACTGGTATTCTTGCCAATATTCTCGAAGAATAATATCGGCTAATCCAATGACGGCGGACTTCGCCCCACCCACGATTAAAGACCTTGACGCCTTCATGGGGGAGATGGCCAAGGGCATACCGCTGGGGAGAGAGGGCACCGTGGATGATATCGCCTCGGCGGCCCTGTTCCTGGCCTCTGACGAGTCTTCCTATATAACCGGGGACAGCATAAGGGTCGGCGGGGGAATGCCGAGTCGGGCGGCTCCGTAAGTCACTTGAGAAGCGAGCGCTGATTATAACAAAAGGGGCGA
>CAYPYL010000067.1:0-6338 GCA_964414605.1 uncultured Dehalococcoidaceae bacterium | reverse complement strand
GCAAGGAAGATAGACTCCGGGTAATCCCTTTTAACTTCGGCGATGAGCCACTCCCAGAAGCGAAAGGGCTTGGTATGTGGATTGTCCATGCGGAAGATACGCACGCCCTGCTCCGCCCAGAAGGTCACCACACTTTTAAGCTCTTCCCATAGTTCATGCCGGTTCTCCGTCTCGAAGTTAAGGGGATAGATGTCCTGGTACTTCTTCGGGGGGTTTTCGGCGTACTGCACTGTGCCGTCGGGTCGCCAGCGGAACCACCCGGGGTGCGCTTTTACGTAGGGATGGTCCGGCGAGCACTGGAAGGCAATGTCAAGGGCAATTTCGATGTTGTATTCCTGCGCTCTGGCTACCAGGTGGCGGAAGTCCTCCAGCGAGCCGAGTTCGGGGTGGATAGCCTTATGCCCGCCTTCTTCGGCGCCGATAGCCCACGGGGTACCGGGGTCGCTGTCATTAGCGGCAACGGCATTGTTTTTCCCCTTGCGCATGGTGCGGCCGATAGGGTGGATGGGTGGGAAATAAAGCACGTCGAAGCCCATTTCAGCGATGTAAGGCAACCGGGCTTCACAGTCCTTAAACGTTCCATGCCTCCCCGGTTTATCCGTGCAGGAACGCGGGAACATCTCGTACCAGGCGCTGAACCGGGCTCTTTCGCGCTCGACCAGGGCAGTCAGCTCCTTCGGATAGGTTACGCCAGAACTGCGGTCGGCATGTTTCTCCATGAGTCCGGAGACTTCATCGCTCATGACGAGTTTCAGTTTGTCCTTTTTCGCAACCCGGTCGGATTTCAGGGTGTCGGCCCATTTATGCAGCAGCTTACGGTCGGCCTCCGAAGCGCGTCCGGCAACCTCCCCGATTATCCCGGCGCCGATGGCCAAATTCACCGGCAGGTCTTTCTGTTTTGCCTCAATCCGTTTCTTCAGGTCCTGGCGCCAGGTCTGGAAGCTATCGACCCAGGCTGTGATCGTATAGAGATAACGCCCCGGTTCGTTTACCTTAAACGACCCCCGCCAGCGGTCGTTTACCAGGAGTTGCATCGGAGCTTCCGACCAGGCTGTTTCATCCTCCCGGCGGTAAAGAAGACGCGCCGAAAGCACGTCATGCCCGTCGGCAAAAATATCCGCCTCGACGACTACCTCGTCCCCGGCAATCGCCTTGGCCGGGAAGCGCCCGTCGTCAATCTCCGGGCTTACCCTCTCGATAACGACACGCTCATCGCACTCTTCCAGATCCAATGCTGTTCTCCTCAGACGCTGATATAGCTAATTATATCGCTTCTATCTGCTTTTGCAAACGGAATAACCCGGGTGCGGCAGTTACATCTTAAAGGCTGGTAGATACATCTTCTCGCAGTACTCTTTAAGCATCCGGCGCGTGTTGAATACGGGCACATTAGAGCGGATTGACCTTTTCATCATGGCAAGCCATTCTCTTGGCATACCGTTCCTGTCACGGTTATAGTACAGCGGGACTACCTGCTCTTCAAGGAGACTGTAAAGGGACTCGGCATCAGATTGGTCTTCTTCCTCCGGACTGGCTTTAGGAGACTCGTCGCCGATGCTCCAGCCATTGTTACCATTATAAGCCTCGAGCCACCAGCCGTCCGGCACGCTCAAGTGCAACACGCCGTTAATTACTGCCTTCATGCCGCTGGTGCCGGAAGCCTCCTTTAAACGACGTGGCGTGTTCAGCCAGACATCGATACCATGCGCCAGGTATCTCGCCAACCGCATATCGTAATCTTCGAGGAAGGCAATTCTTCCCTGAAATTCACGGTTTCTGGCCATGGCGTATACACGCTGAAGGAGTTTTTTCGATTCCGTATCGGCGGGATGAGACTTGCCGGCGAATATTATCTGGACGGGGCGCCAGGAATCATTGATAATTTTCTTTAGCCGCTCGATATTCCTGAACAGTAAATCAGGTCTTTTGTACTCGGCGAATCGCCTGACGAAGCCTATGGTAAGGGCGTCATGGTCGAGTAGTGAACCCATCGCCAGTATCTGCTGAGGAGTCGCTACGTTCTGTGACCACTTTTGTTGAGCGCGTTCTAAAATAATATGAAACAGCTTTCTTTTTAAAAGCAGGTGGACTCGCCATAACTCCTCGTCCGGGATATCATCGACGTGCTTCCAGATATCGGCGTCATCCTGCTTGTCTATCCAGACTTTGCCGAGGTATCTGTTATACAATTGCCGGCTCTCAAGGGCAATCCACGTCGGTGCATGTATCCCGTTGGTGATGTGTTTGATTGGAATGTCATCTTCTTTACAGTCTAACCAGAGGTTACACCACATCCGGCGGGTCACCTTGCCGTGAAGCTTACTCACGGCATTACGATGGTTGGAGGTCTTCATAGAAAGAATCGTCATGTTAAATACGTTTTCCTCCCTTCCGGTGTGGCGCCCCAGGTCGAGGAATGTCTCGCGGTTAATACCGAGGGACGGCCAATAGTTTTGAAAATACTGCTCGATCAACTCGGTTGAGAATACATCGTGACCAGCCGGAACGGGCGTATGAGTCGTAAAAACGGAGGTATTTTTAACGCTTTCGAGGGCTTTATCGAAAGTGATGCCCTTCGCCACCTCTTCCCTGACACGCTCCAGCATCATGAACGCGGTATGGCCTTCATTGGCATGCCACACTGAAGGCTCGATACCCAACGCCCGCAGTACGCGCACACCGCCAACGCCCAGCAGAATCTCCTGCTCAAGGCGGTGTTCCCGGTCAGCGGTGTAAAGGCGGCTCGATAGCCCCCTGTCTTCGGGCTTATTTTCCTCGATGTCGGTATCAAGAAGATAGAGGTTAACCCGTCCCAGCTGTACCAGCCAGGCGCCGATATGCAGCGTTCGGTTCTTGAGTTGCACCTCGCCCAGGCATTGTTTGCCGTCCTCGGAAGACATTACCGTCACCGGGGCTTTGCTGAAATCCAGTTCGCTGTATTCTTCTTCCTGACAGCCTTCAGCCGAGATACGCTGCCGGAAATATCCCTGGGGATACATAAAACCGACAGCCGACATCGGTATTCCCAGGTCACTTGCTTCTTTACAGAGGTCCCCGGCGAGGACCCCCAGCCCGCCGGCATAAATAGGTAGCGAGTTATGCAGGGCGAATTCCATGGAAAAGTAGGCCAACGGTTTTTGCTGGAGGGCAGGATATTTGGCAGCGTACCAGGAATCATCGTCGGTCATTTCCTTATCAAAGGCAGCGATGGCGGTATCATATAAAGAAAGAAAAGAGCTGTCACCGGCGGCTGTCTTGATTTTCTCAGAGCTAATCTCATAAAGTTGTTGCACCGGATTGTGCCCGCCTAACCTCCATAAAGTATAATCCAGCATTCTGAACAGGGCGCGCCCCTCCGGATGCCAGCTCCACCATAGGTTATTGGCCAGTTCACCAAGCCTGTTAATACGGTCTGGTAAATCCGTGTCGTTCATATAGTTATTCTTTCCTTCCCTCGATTCTTTCTAATCAAGATTATATGCGATTGCAAACCATAGAAGCTAGCGATTACCTGTTCGTCTGCCTGACCGGGTATTTCAATAAATCAATCAGTGTATCGTTCAATCAAATGGAAAGCGGTTCTTTTTACCGGAATACAGCTTATCTTTGATGCAGGCGGCAAATCTGTCGACTATCCAGGTGTAGTAATCAGGCGGTAGCGACTCGGGAATCACGTCCGGGACCTCATTAAAAGCATCAATCACCCACCATTGCCCTGCGCCGTCTACACACCACTCCAGTACGTTGACATCCAGGTCCAGCACCTGGTTGAGTTTAATCGTCAGTTCGGTCAGCATTTGCCTCGAACCTTCCAGGTTGTCGGAGTTATCATGGAGATATTGGCCCATGGCAAAAGGCCTCGGAATCCACTTAATGAATAGAACATCCTGCTTGTCGAAACAAAACACACGGAAGTAGTCCTTGAATTTTATCAATTGCTGCGCCAGCAGTATACGCCGCCGGCTAAGGGAATCGTAAACTTGGTTTAGTTCTTCATGAGAATTTACTACATGAACATCTTCCCACGCATATCCGTCGAATGGTTTTAATACACAGGGGAAGCCGATTTCCGCGGCTACCCGGTCAAAAGATGGTTGAATAACCAGCCCATCTGTATTATCTATGGCAGATTTGTCAGGAAGCACAATCGTCTTGGGGAAGGCCAACCCCAGACGACTGCCCAACTGTATTTCTATTATTTTATTGGTAGCTGAAGCGGAAAAGGGGTTATTGATTATGTACGTCCCGTTGAGTGACAGATTTTTTACTATCTCCTTCAAGAAGGAATATTGAAAACTCATCCTGTCTACCACGACACGGTATTTGCCTTCAATCGGGACTAGTTCCCCGGCCGTGCTGATAAAATCTACGCTAATACCGTTCAGTCGGGAAATAACGTCATTGATAAAACAATCGTTTTTATATTCCAAAATTCCGACTATCTCAACCATTGCATGACCAGTATAACCGCAGGATGTTTCCCGTTCAATCAGGCTATGAATACACTGATTTACCCTGTCTGTTAGGGCTTTCGTTTAGGTTTCATGCCGGGCTTAGTTCCACCCCCCTGGGTACCACAACCACCCCTTTCCTGGAAATCGTGCAACCCCTTCTTATATCTGCTTCCTGGTCATAGCCCACCTGTGTATTTGCCCGTATTATTGCCTCTTTGTCAACAATAGCGTGTTTTATCTTTACGCCTGGTTCGATAATCACCGAATCAAAGATAACGGAGTCATCTATTTGAGCATCTTTTTCGACGATAACACCGGGAGATAATATTGAACGCTGAACGAGGCCGCCGCTGATAATACAACCGTCGGACACCATGGAATCCAGTGTTTTACCGCCGATGATACATTTGCTGGGCGGAAGCGACCTTTCGAATGTCCTGAACAACCAGTTCTCTGTATATAGATTAAATAAGGGATCGATACCGATAAGGTCCATATTCGCGTCATAATAAGAATCGATAGAGCCGACATCCCGCCAGTATGACGAATCACGTGTTCTGTCCACAAGAATTTTGTTTCTGGTACCGTTTTCCACCTGAACCATATAATCTTCTATCCGGTTATTACTGGTAAAATCATATATCAATATATCAGACCATTTTTCGACCAGCCCCGGAATGATATCTCTGCCAAAATCATCCCCCTCTTCCTTAAGCACGTCCAGCAGGGTATCTGTATTGAAGACGTAGATACCCATAGAAGCCAGAGTACTGTTATCATCGCCTGGAACCGACTTGGGTTGCTCGGGTTTTTCGATAAATCCGATAGCCTTAAAATCCTGGTCTACTTCGAAAACGCCGAGTTTACCGGCTGCCTGTTCTTTAGGCACACGGATAGCCGATGCGGTAAGGCCGGCTTTATTTTTTCTATGGTAATCAATCATCTGTTGGTAGTTCATTTTATAGACATGGTCTCCGGAAAGAATTAAGACCTGGTCTACATTTTTCCCGCGTAATAAGTCGAGGTTCTGGCGGATAGCGTCTGCTGTGCCCTGGTACCATTCTTCACCGATTTTCTGCTGCGCCGGTATACAATAAATGTACTCACCCAGCCGAGAGCTTGATATTCCCCAGCCTTCCTGAATATGGCGCTGCAACGACCAGGAGCGATACTGTACAAGCACATAAATTTGGCGGATATCGGAGTTGATACAGTTACTAAGGGAAAAGTCAATAAGCCGATATTTACCGGCGAAGGGTACAGCTGGCTTTGAACGTAGCTTTGTAAGCGGCTGCAGCCTTATTCCAGTTCCTCCAGCCAGGACGATAGTCAGTACTCTGTCCATGAATGTGCCATCTCTTAATCTATATTATTTTTATGTCACTATTAGTATACCAGAAAATATCGGTAATTCTAACTTAACAAGTAGTATCCCTTTTAGGGGCAGGGCATAAGTTAAGTTCCAAGAATTACCTTCGAGAACACGATTCATGGAAGGATATGAGGCTTTAATATACCAACTCCTTGAAGGTTTGTCCGTTCTAAAAATATCAAATTAGAGGGTATCGACTTGACTCACTATGGTCAAATTGTTTAATGTCATAGCAGAACCACAAGAGGAGGTCTGAATATGCAAGCATTTTGTGTGAAGTGCCGCGTTAAAAAGGAAATGAAGGATGCCAAGAGTATAACTATGAAAAACGGCAAGCCGGCAACTCAGGGCATCTGTCCCACGTGTGGCACGAAAATGTTCAGAATCGGCAAGAGCTAGACTAACTCCGAATTAGTCGATAGAATCTTAAGGGGCTGGATATCCCGATATCGGGGATGTTCAGCCTTTTATTTTGCTCGATCACACATTCTAAGCAATTGTTATCCAACAAA
>CAYPYL010000066.1:0-6517 GCA_964414605.1 uncultured Dehalococcoidaceae bacterium | reverse complement strand
GGAAGGGATAATCGTGGACACGCTGCTCGGGTGCCGGAATCCTCAACAACCGAAGGGCCGAGATAACCTCATCCTCAACCTTGTCGTCGTGAAGTTTCTGGTGCAGCCGCACCGCTTCTCCTATCTGGTCGCCAATCTGATACACCGGGTTGAGTGAAGTCATCGGGTCCTGGAGAATCATTGATATCTTCTTGCCGCGGACCTCCCTCATCTGCTTTTTGGTTAGACTCAATATATCAATCCCGTCCAGGATAATCTTGCCGCCGATGATCTGGCCAACCGGCTCTTGAAGCAGACGCATGATTGAAAGGGCAGTAACCGATTTACCGCAGGCGGATTCACCGACCAGGCCGAAGGTCTCTCCCTCATTCACATGAAAGCTCACTCCGTCGACGGCTTTGAACTCGCCGGCACGCGTGAAGAAGGACGTACGCAGTTCTTCTACTCGGAGAACAACTTCGCTCATAATTGCCTCAACCTCGGGTCAGTTTTATCGCGTATCCAATCGCCGAGGAAATTGCCGGAAAGCACGACCAATCCGATAAGAATGCCGGGGAACGTAGAGATCCACCAGGCCCTGTCGAGGTCGTTCCTGCCGTCAGCCACCATGGAACCCCAGGACGGCATTGGCGGAGGGATACCGATGCCGAGGTAGCTCATCGCCGCTTCTGTCAGAATCATAGTACCCACGGCTAGCGTCATACCGATGAGTAAAACGTTAAGGATATTGGGGAAAATATGGCGTATCATTATTCGCCAAGAAGGCGTGCCGATTACTTGCGCCTGCGCGACGAAGTCGGAATTACGTAATCTCAAAGTCTCGCCGCGGATGATACGGGAGTAACCGGCCCAGCCCAGTATCGATAACGCGAATATTACGGTAAAAAATCCCGGCCCCATACTTACGGCGATCAATATCGCCAGAAGAAGAGGCGGAAATGACATGGCGATATCGGTAAACCTCATAATAAAGGCATCGGTACGCCCTCCCACGTAGCCCGATATTATTCCCAGCACTGTACCCACCGAAGAAGTAATAGCTATCGCCAGCAGCGAAACGCTAAGCGATACCCTCGCCCCGTAGATAGCGCGGCTTAATATATCTCTTCCAAGAGTATCGGTGCCCAGAAAGTGTTTGGGGGAGCCGCCTTCTACCCAGGCCGGGGGCATGCGTCTTTCCGGGAGAGATGTTTCATCGTAGGGGTAGGGCGCTATAACATCAGCGAATATCGCCGTTAAGATTAAAATGGCGAAGACAGCCACCGGGAGGATCATCCCCAGGTTACTGAAAATGCGCCCCCAGCGGGTCACGCCCCGGAACTCGTGTTTAGGTTTTATTCCGATAATCGTCGCCATAGCTAAATAACATCACTTAGTAATTTTTTTACTTTCTCTGGAACCGGATTTGAGGGTCAACATAAGCGTAAGCAATATCTACAAGTATCATTGCACCGAGTACTATAACAGCTATGATAATCGTGACGGCCTGCACCACGGGAAAATCGCGGCCTATGGTAGCTTCTACAGCCAGTTTGCCCATGCCGGGCCAGTTGAAAATATTCTCCGTGATTATGGAGCCGCCGACCAGTGATGCGAGCATGATACCGGCTACCGTCAACGGTGATATAATGGCGTTACGCAGGGCGTGTTTCCAGATGACAACTCTTTCCGGGAGTCCCTTGATTCTCGCCAGCTTAACATATTCACTGTCCAGCACCTCCAGCATGGTGGAGCGGACCAGACGCATCATGCCCGGCAACAAGAAGAATAACATCGTGACTATCGGTAATACGTAGTGTTCTATGCCTCCCATACCGGCGGCAGGGAATATCTGCCAGTGAACGGAAAATATCAGCACTGCCATGATAGCCACCCAGAAACCGGGCAGCGCCTGCCCCAATACCGCAAAAAATTTTACGCCGTTATCATAGATTGAATTACGCCGGGTGGCTGCCAGTACCCCCAGCGCCACACCGAGTATATTGCTTATGATATATGTGGGGATGCTTAATTTCAGAGTATTGGGCAGCGCACTGCCAATCATCTCGGATACGGGAATCCTCTTGATGAAAGATTCCCCCAGGTCACCCTGCACCAGGTTACTGAGATAAATCCAGAATTGCTCGGCGTAGGACTTATCCAGCCCGAGCTGCTGCTGTAAAAGTATTATCTCCGATTCAGTAGACAAAGGGGATATCATAAACAGTATCGGGTTGCCGGAGATACGTACCATGAAAAAGACCAGAACAATAATACCAAAGAGGGCGATTAATGCCTGTAATGACCTTATGATGATAAAACGTGTCATTGCGAAATTTTCCTAAAAGATAATACTATGCATTAACTCAATGTGTCAATTAGCGCCGTTTGCGAATGGTGTTTGGGTCGCCTGCAATGTATAAAAAATTAACAAAAAAACGCCTACCTCGCATAATTCAGAACCTTATATAAACACTGTTATAGCTTCGGGGGCGGGAAGCCCGCCCCCGAAGACTGATATAACTTGGACTGTGCCAGGTCTATTGTCCCTTATGTTTGACACCGCAGGCAGCGTCCATGAAGCGCATGTGCTGGTTGGTGGTAATGTCGCCGACCTCGTCGCTGACGACAATCTTGGGGTCGATGAAGGCGACGCCTAAGCAGGTGTACATCTCCTTAGCGGCCCTTTGCCAGTCCGTGTAGTATTGTACGGCTTTATCGGGGTCAAGCTCCATGATAAATTTATCGTAGAGCGCGGTGATATCGTCGTAGACGGTTACCTGGTGGATGCCGTAGGAGGTATACATGTTCCGGCAGTAGGCGGTGCCGTTGAAGGCGGAGCCGGACCATGACCAGATATAACCGAGATAATCCTCGTCACCCTTGAGGGCCTGGAGGAAGACGTACTGGAGGTAGATAGACATATCGACGATCTTAAGCTCCGTCTGGAAGCCTACTTTGTCCCAGTAGCCCATTATTGCCTGCCACATATCAACCGCAGGTCCGGCAGTCGTGAAGGCGACAATGGTCGGTTTTGCAAAGGCACCGGGATAACCGGCTTCAGCCATGAGACTCTTCGCCAGTTCGGGGTCGTACGGGTCGGGCGCGATGAGGTCAGGGGTCACGCCATAGCCTCCTTCAGACAGGAAGAACCGGCCGCCCGGCTTGGCTTCACCCCGCCAGAAGGTATCGCATAATTCCTGGCGGTTAATGGAGAATGAAAGGGCCTTGCGGATGCGGATATCGTGTACCGCTCCGGCGCCTTCCAGATGGTTGCCGATGATAGCGAGAACGGTTGCCGGAGCCAGATCCACGATGCGTGATTCGAAGCCTTCTTCTTCAAGCTCAACGCGCCGGTCCGTCGTGATGCCGAAGGGGATATCTATCTCGCCCCGCTTCAGCATGGCGACCTGCGTGGCCTCTTCAGGTACCTGGAGGTCTACCAGATACTGGAAATAGGGCACGTGTTCCGGTCTCCAGTATTCCGTGTAAGCTTCCATCGTGAAACTTGTCTCCGGGATATGCTCCACGAACTTCCATGGACCGGAGCCGACGGGAGTGAGACGGAATTCGTCCTGTCCGACACTCTCGAAGTAGTTCTTGGGCAGGATGCGCACCCAGCACCACGTGTCGACGAGCTGCGGCTGGGGAGTCTTGGTGACGAACTCTAAGGTATAGTCATCAATAACCGTCATGGACTCCCTCTCATCACGCGGCTGGTTGGACCAGGGGTTCTTGGATTCCGGAGAGGTGAACCTATCGAGGGAGAAATAAACATCGTTGGCGGTAACCGGGTCGCCGTTGTGGAACTTCATGCCCTTGCGGATATCGAACGTCCAGGTCTTACCGTCGGCAGATAAATTCCAATCTTCGGCTATTTCGCCGATGTATTCCCCGACATCATTAAAGGTAATAAGGGAGTCGTACATATACATACCCCAGGTCGATTCAAAGAGCAGGGGGTCTGTGGCCTCGACGCCGAAATCAGTTGTAGCAATGGTTAACGTGCCGTAGGGTGCCGGTCTCGCCGGTTCGGGTGCGGGTGCCGGTTCCGGTGCGGGCCCCGGTTCGGGTGATGGTTCCGGAGCAGGGGCCGGTGCTGGTTCGGGTGATGGTGCCGGAGCCGGAGCGGGTGCGGGTGCGGGTGCCGGTTCCTCTACCGGTTCGGCACAACCGGTTAAAATAAAACCGGCCGTAATAATGATGATTAATGGAATAATGAGAAATTTTTTCATTTTTGTCTCCTTGTGAGTATTGGATTTATGTTTTATTATTCAATTTTTTCTTATAATGCCTCCCCCCTTACTAACTAAGCTTTTGGTTTCCCCATTATACTCTATGAGTAAGAACATGACAAATTGCATACAAAATCATTCTGTTAAGTTGCAATATACTAAATTTCCTATAATATATTCCAACACAACGTAAATGTCAATAATAATATTTGCGGACGTGGGTGGAATGTGTTATTTATTGATATACCCTTAACCGGTAGGGTATAGCCTGCCGTTGACCGGAGTAAATATCAGTAAACAAGCAATACGTATCCCTGGATGGTTAATTTGGGGTAAGTCCCCCCGGTTTATGCCCCGCGGATACTGTTGTCTTTATCTACCACGGTATTTTTTAATGCCCTCGCCGATGGGATAGGATATCATGAAGAATATCTGTTTGGCAATATTGCGGATAATCATCGGGCCCTGCTTCACGTCTGGCGGAATATATGCGCCGAAGCTTTTATTGATAATGTGCTTCTCGCCGCCAA
Source organism: uncultured Dehalococcoidaceae bacterium (assembly GCA_964414605.1). GTDB lineage: Bacteria > Chloroflexota > Dehalococcoidia > Dehalococcoidales > RBG-16-60-22 > JAFGPF01. Next base: position 1,773 of record CAYPYL010000066.1, on the reverse strand, counting down.
TCCAGAGCTCAACTTCTGCGCAGAGGTCGGTGATATCATCGTAGTTCATGGCGGTGAAAACGATGGACGTACCATGTGGTTGGGTATGAGCGTCCATTATCAGCTGGCCAGCTTTTGATTTATCCCCCGGTAGGAACCACCTCGTATCGCAGCCGAACTCGGCATCGGGAATGACTACCTGGTCGATGTAGGCCATGGGGCGGGAATACCCGGGGTCTGTCTCGTGCATATAATCGGGCATCTTGCCGTGAGTCTCGTTGCCGTAGACGATATATTTTTCGTACTTGAACGGGCCGGTTTTTTTTATTTCCGGCATTTTCCTTTTTTCATTGTCCGGTTCGGGCGTTTCTTCGTCTTTTTCTCTGGTATAGACTCCTCCCGGGCCGGAGGTCCAGTGGCAAACGGGGAGGCTCGTTACCCTGCTGCCCGCGCTCCTGGTAGGCATGTGAGGCATATTGGCGGGGATATAAGCCACCCAGCTTCTATCAAGGGGTATATCTTCGTCATCCATCAGCATCCCCATGGCGCTGGTGTCCTCCGGGTGGTCGGGGTCGGTGCCCCACCATGAGAGCAGTTCCGGGAAGTCATGGACATGGGGAAACATGGTGGGTGTCTGCACCCCCCGCTTCATCAGTTCCTCCCAGCTTATCTGGTTGGGGTAAGAGGCGGGCCATATCCATGTTGCTTCGCCGTAGTAGGCGCCGGGGATAACCTCGTCGTCTATCCAGAGGATGTGCTCCATGCTGATGCGCCGTCCTTCAGCGGCGAGTTTGTCTCTTTCTTCCGGTGGGGGACCGGGCAGCATGTGCCTTTTCTGGAGCGTGGTGCAGATGTACTTATCGTAATTTGCCATAAGAAAATTCCTCCGTTCAAAGCAGTGATGGATTTTTACACATTATATCATTAACGTACGGAAATTGTTACCCGTTTGACTTTTCCCTCCGGAGGTGTAAGACTGTGTTCAAAATAAACTAAAGGAGACAGTCCTCTATGAATCGTGAACAGTTTCTGGAATACATGGACCATTTCAACAACCACAGGTGGGACAAAGTCGTCAGCTACTTCCGCCCGGATGTCACCCTGGAATATCCCGATAACTTCGCGGGGCCGAAGATACAGGGTAAAACACTCCACGGCCCGGAGGAGTTCATCGCCAACTACACGGCGATTGCTGAAAACGTGCGGGAAGTCCTGAACCTGGGCGCCTTCATGGAGGAGGGCAACCAGTTCTTTGTGGAGTTTGTTACCGAGTTCCACGTTTTTAAAGACCCTCCGGAAGGTTCAGAATCCCGGTGGAAAAAGGGTGATGTCAGCGTTTTTAACCAGTGCGTGCTTTACGACGTGGATGAAAAAGGTAAGTTTAAGCGCATCCGCATCTTCCATCATCGTCACCTCGACTCCTCGGAAGCGAAACATACCTAATTTAATGTGAGTTTCCTGATTTATTAGTTCCAGGGGCACCTTATGGCCTTTACCGGTGAGTAGGGGCCGGCTGCATTGTGCCAGTATAATATTCAGGCGTCGCCGTTTCCGAATGTTTCTATGGGAACGAATGGTGGGCGGTACAGGGCTCGAACCTGTGACCTTCAGTGTGTAAAACTGACGCTCTGACCAGCTGAGCTAACCGCCCGGGTGGCGTGCTTGGCGGGATTCGAACCCACGACCTGAGCCTCCGCAGGGCTCCGCTCTAATCCTACTGAGCTACAAGCACTTTTATATGGTGCCGAGGGGGAGAGTTGAACTCCCACGCCCTTACGGACACTACGCCCTGAA
>CAYPYL010000065.1:0-6604 GCA_964414605.1 uncultured Dehalococcoidaceae bacterium | reverse complement strand
ATACTTCAGGTGATACACGCCTTTGCGCCGGCCTGGGACTACGGCGGTTCTCTGCGTGTGTGTTACGAGGTATCCAGGGAGTTGGCCAGAAGGGGCCATGACGTGAGTGTGTATACCACGGACACCCTCAATTCAAAAGAGAGGATACAGAAAAGAGAAGAAGTTATTGAAGGCATAAAAGTAAAAAGGTTCAGGAATTTGAGCAATTATATTGCCTACTATCACCACCTGTTCATCTCGCCTGGCCTGTTTAACTCCCTCAGAAATGACCTGAAAAGCTTTGATATAGTCCACCTGCATGAGTACCGGACGATTCATAATATCGCGGTACACCGTTACGCCAGGAAGCTCAATATCCCGTATGTCATTCAGGCGCACGGCGCCCTGCCGAGGGTAGCCGCCAAGCAAAGACTGAAATGGCTTTACGATAAAACCTGGGGCTATCAAATACTCAGGGAAGCCTACGGCGTAATCGCCCTCAACGGGACAGAGGCCGAACACTACCGCGGTATGGGAGTGGAGACAGGTAAAATAAAGATAGTCCCCAACGGGGTTGACCCTACCGAATTCGCCAAACTGACACAAGGGCAGGAATTCAGAGACCGGTACGGCTTGAGAGAGGATGAAAAGATAGTCCTTTATCTGGGCAGAATACACCAGACCAAAGGGATTGACCTGCTGGTTAACGCCTTTGCCGACTTATCCCGAGAGATAGACGGAGTCAGGCTCGTTATCGTTGGCCCGGACGACGGCTACCAGCATGAATTGACCGGGCTGGCCCAGGGTCTGGGGGTCAGTGATAAGACCATCTTTACCGGCCCCGTTTACGGGGCGGACAGACTGGGGGCTTATGTCAGCGCCAGCGTTTTCGTGACATCGTCCTTTCTTGGTTTTCCCGTAACCTTCGTGGAGGCATGCGCCTGCGGTACGCCCATAGTCACAACAGAAAAGGGCGACAGGCTCGAATGGATTGATAACCAGGTGGGCTATGTCGTTCCCTATGATAAAAACGCTCTCAAGGACGCCATGATGAGGCTCTTGACCAGCCAGGAACTGGCGCGGCAGTTCGGTGAGAATGGCCGGAGGCTGGTCAGGGAGAGGTTCAACTGGACGAACATAGCTGATGAACTGGAGCAGATATACCTGGGGGCAAAGGCAACCTACAAAAATCAAGAGGATGATGCCATTGGATAGCAAATCCTTTTACGAGCAGATGTATGGCGACCAGGCCGGAGCCGGGCCAAAACCGTCCTTTCTCTATCGCACGCTCAGACGTTTTGAACTGAACAGGTACGACCTTGCTTATCAACTGGCCCCCGGTGGCAGTTCGGCCCTTGACATCGGCTGCGGCGACGGCGATTTGATGCTGCGGCTGAAAAGCAAGTACCGGGAGGTATGGGGCATTGATATCGCGGAGCCGAGAATTGACCGAATTAAAAAGAAATTCGGAAACGAGGCCGGTATTCACGCCAAAATGGGGGATGCCAACGTCCGGCTTGACTTTGAAGACGGCTACTTTGACACGGTTACGGCCGTCTCAACACTAGAGCATGTTTTTGACCCCTACCAATTTGTCAAAGAGTGTCAACGCCTGCTGCATAAAGGGGGAACGCTGATAATACAGGTCCCCAACGTAGCCTTTCTACCCAACCGGATAAGGCTGTTCACGGGCAAACTGCCGGTAACATCCGATGAGGCAGGCTGGGATGGCGGGCACCTCCACTATTTCACGGTGCAGCCCCTGAAAAAACTGCTGGCAGACCAGGGATTTGAGATAGTCAGAGTTACTTCCGGGGGGATTTTCGCCAGGATTCGCAGGATATGGGGTTCGCTTCTCGGGCCTGATATTTTCATCGTGGGTAAAAAAATATGAAAATCGTTCACGTCATTGAATATTTCCAGCCCAAGCTCGGCTATCAGGAGACATTTCTGGCCAAGGAGCACGCCAGACTCGGCCACGATGTCTTTGTCGTTACATCAGACCGTTATAACCCCATCATTTTCGAGGGCGAGGCTACCAGGCAAGTCCTGGGAGACAGGGTAGTCAAGAGCGGATTTTTTGAGGAGGAGGGAATCAATGTCTGGAGACTGAAGACCCTGTTTGAAATCCCTCCCGTTATCTGGGTACGCGGCCTGGAAAAGAAGATTCGTGAACTGAAGCCGGATATAGTGATAGTACATAACGCCGTCAGCTTTGCCGGTATCAGAACGGCGCGGCTGAAGAAGTACATGACCTTTAAATTGATATATGACGACCACATGACGTTCGCGGCGAGTCGTAGCAAGTTGAGGTTCCTATATCCGCTGTTCACCCTGCTTTTCTCTAAACTCATCCAGCAAAGCGCCAATGCCCTGGTCGGGGTTACCGAGACAAGCAAAATATTTATGCATAAAAAGTATGGCATCCCCCTGGAGCGTATCGCCGTAATCCCCCTCGGGGCGAATATAGAACTTTTTCAATTTGATGCGGCTGCCCGCCGTGAGGTGAGAAACAAACTGGCCATTCCCGATGATAATGTCCTGTTTATCTATACCGGCAAGCTCATCCCCAATAAGGGGCCGCATTTGCTGGTGGCGGCAGCTATCAAGCTGATGACAGAACACAGTAACATTAATGTCTTACTGCTGGGCAGCGGCGGGCCAGCCTACCTGGACAAAATGAAGCAGGATATCAGGAACAGCCGCCTGGAAGACAGGTTTTTTTGGCATGACCCCGTGCCGAATAAAGAGCTATATAAATTTTACTCTGCCGCCGATGTCGCGGTGTGGCCCCGTGAAAGTTCCATGAGCCTTATGGAGGCGATGGCCTGCAAGCTGCCCGCAATTATCAGTGACACGTCCCAGGTAAACGAGAGAGTCGGTTACGGCAACGGGCTGACATATACCGGTGATGACCCGGAGGACCTGGCCCGGCAGATGGGAAAGCTGATGGACCCCGAGTTGAGGGGGAAAATGGGTGCAAACGGCCGCAAAGCAGTTGAAGAAGACCTTAACTGGACGACAATTGCACGGCAGTTCCTGGAGCTGGTAACATGAGAATCTGCTTTATCGGGGAAGGCACCAGTATTCATATTCAGAGGTGGCTCAACTTCTTTTCTGGAAGGGGTCATGAGATACACCTGATTTCCTCACACTTCCCGCCCGATTACGAAGGATATGACAGTAAAATACAGTTTCACCAATTGGGTAAGCTAGCTCCGCAGATATGGAGCGTGTCCCGATACCCCAGCGGGGTCAGGTGGTTGTTCCAGGTACGCGAATATATCAGGAAGATAAAACCTGATGTTCTTGACGCGCACTTTATAACCGTTCACGGTTATCTGGGCGCTATTTCCGGTTTCCACCCCCTAATCCTGACCGCCTGGGGCAGCGACGTACTCATTGCTCCCGTGAGAAACCCGGCCCACCGCTTTCTTACTCAATACTCATTGAAGAAAGCAGATATCGCCGTTTGCGACTCGGAGACGGTGAAAAAGGGGCTGCTGGCACTCGGAACCGAACCTGATAAAATAAGGATAATCTACAACGGCATAGACACCCGACAGTTTAATCCGGGTCAAAGTAATAGAGCTCTCGTGGAAAAACTAGGGGCTGATAAAGGTCCGGTTATAATATCTATAAGACATTTGAGCCCCGCCTACAATGTGGAAATGCTGATAAAGGCGATACCCCTCGTTCTGGAAAAAGTCCCGGATGCGAAATTCATCATCGGTGGTGATGGCATCCAGAGAGCTTATCTGGAAGATATGGTGAGTTCCCTGGGAGTTGCCGATAATACCAGATTTACCGGATATATCCCTCATGAAGAGCTTCCGCAATATCTGGCTTCCGCCGATATATATGTCTCCACCTCGCTTGCGGACAGCACTTCGCTAAGCCTACAGGAGGCGATGTCTAGCGGTCTTGCCCCTGTGGTTACCGACCTTCCCGCCAACCGCGAATGGGTAACGGACGGAGAGAACGGCTTTATCGTTGCTAAAGATAACGTATTGGCACTGGCTGAGAAAGTTGTATACTTAATAAACAACAGGGAAGTCAGAGAAAAGTGGGGAAGCACAGGACGGGAGATAATACAGGCAAGAGCTGAATACGAAAAGGAAATGGCTAAGGCAGAAAAACTGTATCAGGAACAAGCCGGGAAATTATGAAACGAGTACTACTAATAGCGCCACCGTTTTATCGCCTGATGGGCAGCCACTATAACGGCCTCCACCTTGGCATCGCCTACATCGCCGCCGTGCTTAAAAAGCACGGGCATACCGTCGGTGTCTATAATGCAGATTACTTCCGTACCGATGAGTACCTAAACCAGCGACAACTTTTTGAAAATTTCCCGTCCTATAAAGAAATCCTTAATGATAGAACACATCCGATATGGGAGGAAATTAAAGATAAAATCGCCGGTTTCATGCCAGATATCGTCGGCATCGCCATGATGACGCCAAACTACAAAGCGGCCAGGAGCATCGCCGGGATTACCAAAAAACTGGATAGTCATATAAAAGTTGTCGTTGGCGGGGCACATGCCACCCTCGACCCCGAGGATACCATCGTTGAGGCGGAATTCGATTATGTTATCCGAGGCGAGGGAGAACTCCCCTTCCTTGAACTGGCCGAGGGTCAGCGAGAGGAAAAGATCAAGGGGCTTTCCTATAAAAAGAACGGGGGAATAGTCCATAATGACGACCGACCCTTCATCAAGGACCTGGACCCTTTGCCCTTCCCCTGTCGCGACTCATTCCTCAACGATACCGAGTATACCGATTACGGTAATATCATCACGGGGAGGGGCTGCACGTTCGCCTGCTCTTACTGCGCCAGCCCGCGGCTGTGGCACCGTACGGTGCGCTTCCGCTCGGTACCGAATGTTATCAGCGAGTTGGAGCTGTTGGCTAAAGATTTTAAGTCCTCACTGATACATTTTGCCGATGATACGTTTACGCTAAACCGCAAACGGGCCAAGGATATCTGCCGGCAGATAATCGAAAGAAAACTCGGAATTAAGTGGGTCTGTGATACCAGAGTAGACTGCCTGGACAAAGAACTAATGACACTGATGAATAAAGCGGGCTGCGTCAGGGTTAAGATAGGTGTAGAATCCGGCAGTAACCGGATACTCAAGGCTATCAACAAGGGCACCAACAGAGAAAAGATTCGACAGGCGGTACGCCTGATAAAAGATGCCGGTCTACCCCTGACGATATACCTCATGGCAGGTTTCCCGGGAGAGACCGATGACGACCTGCGCCAGACAATCGAGTTTGCCCGGGAACTCGAGCCGAATTACGTTAGTCTCAGCGTGCTGGCTCCCTATTACGGTACCCAGATATGGCGCGACCTGGAAAAATCAGGTAAAAAGATTGATCGGGAGCACTGGGAATATTTTTATCACCAGAGCCAGGACATGATTATCAATCACGGCCTTGACCCGGAGCTCCTTAATGAATTTTTTGCTCTGGACGAACTGGGAGACGGAAGAGTATGAAGTCGAAGACCATACCCATATTAAGGCTGCAGTATTCCGAAGAAGACATAGACTATATTCGCAATGGTGTTGCCGAGGTGCTGCGGAGCGGCTATCTGACGATGGGGGAAAAGGTCGCCCGGTTTGAGAAGGAATTCGCCGATTTCACCGGAACCAGGTACGCCGTGGCTACGAGCAGCGGCACCAGTTCCCTGGAGATAGTCCTCAGGGCTATCGGCGTCCGGGACAGCACCGTCATCGTGCCGTCCAATACCTTCATGGCTTCGGCCACGGCTGTCGTCCACGCTGGCGGGCGTGTCATCTTCACCGACTGCCAGAAGGAAAACCTGCAACTCGACCCCGAAGACCTGAAAAGAAAGCTCCGCCCCGACACCAGAGTAGTGATGCTGGTGCACATCGGCGGCATCATCTCCCCACATTTGGACGAAATCAAACAGATATGCGACCAGAACGGTATACTCCTCTTCGAGGATGCCGCTCACGCCCACGGGGCAACGATTGACGGGAGGAAGGCGGGTACCCTGGGAATCGCCGGTTCGTTCTCGTTCTACCCTACCAAGGTCATTACCACCGCCGAAGGCGGTATGATAACCACCGATGATGAAGACATATATCAGCGAGCGGTTGCCTTGAGAGACCACGGCAAAGCAGACGAACGCCAGAATATACATACAGAGTTTGGGTACAACTGGCGGTTCAGCGAGCTGCACGCCGTGCTCGGCCTCCAGCAGATGGCCAAGGCAGATGCCATCCTGGCGGAAAGAAGAAAAATAGCCGGGATGTATGACCGGAAGTTGGAGGGAGTAAAAGGAATAAAAAAACTGTCCGTTCCGACCAATGTTCAACCCTCCTATTATAAATATATCGTGTTCCTCGATGAAGGCTTCGACCGGGAAAAGGTAAAATCAGAAATGCAGAAAAGTTACGGGGTATCGCTTACCGGAGAGGTCTACGCCCACCCGTGCCATAGCCAGCCGGTGTTTCAAAAGTACCCGGGGGCCGTGGCGAACGACCCGAATGACACCTTTCCCCAGACGGAGTACGTAGCTTCCAGGCACGTATGTCTGCCGCTGTATCCGGGTCTGACTGAAGAGGAGATAGATTACGTAGCAGCATCGT
>CAYPYL010000064.1:0-6718 GCA_964414605.1 uncultured Dehalococcoidaceae bacterium | reverse complement strand
ATACGCCGAGGTTAGTGTAAATTCACCGGCAGCCCAGCGCCGGACTTTCAGCTATACCATTCCCGAAGGACTGGACGTACGTGAGGGGCAGGCGGTACTCGTCCCCTTCGGCGAGAGAGTCCTGCAGGGTATCGTTCTGGAGATTACCGGCGTTCCCGCGGTGGAAGATACCCGTGAAATTCTGGATGTCATCGGGTCGGAACCCGTTCTTACACATTCCCGTATAACCCTGGCGCGCTGGATAAGCGATTACTATCTTTCGCCGCTTTTCGACGCCGTGGCCTTAATGCTCCCGCCGGGCTTCGAACGGAAAGCGATTACGTACGTCGCTCTAGCGCATGCCGACACGGATACCTCACCGCTCAACGACGACCAGAGAAAGGTCGTCGGCATCGTATCGGGGCAGGGCAGGGTGGAGTTGAAACAGATGGAAAAGGCGCTCGGCAAGAAAAAGGCGTCAGCCGTTGTTTCACAGCTGGTAAGGCAGGGCATCCTTGCCAGGAGCTATGAGCTCGGGCCTGTCCGCGTGAAACCCAAAAAGGAACTCTACATAAGACTAACTGACGATAGAGATGAATCGGTAAACCTCTCGCCCAGGCAGGCGGCTCTTATCGATTTTATAAAAGGCCGTAATATGCCGGTATCCTGGACGGAGGCAAGGCGCCAGACCGGATGCGGCAGGTCCGTTGCCGATGCCCTGGTAAACAAGGGGCTGATGGAGTTTTACGAGGAGGAAGTAAGGCGCGAGCCGATTTCCTACGAAAACATTAAGAATTCCGAGCCCCTGGAACTGATTCCCGACCAGCAATCGGCTTTCGAGTCGATCAAGTCCACCCTGGGGAAGTCCGGCGGCACTCCGGATGTATTCCTGCTCCGCGGCGTGACCGGCAGCGGTAAGACAGAAGTGTATCTGCAGGCGCTGGCCGAGGCGGTAAAGATGGGTAAAAAAGGAATCGTGCTGGTGCCGGAGATTGCCCTGACCCCCCAGACAATCGAGCGTTTTGCCGCCCGCTTTCCCCGCCGGGTGGCGGTGCTTCACAGTCGGCTCTCGCTGGGAGAGCAGTACGACGAATGGCGCCGTATCAGCAGCGGCGAATGCGATGTGGTCATCGGTTCCCGCAGCGCTATTTTCGCCCCGCAGCCGGACCTGGGACTGATAATAATCGACGAAGAACACGAGTGGACGTACAAGCAGGACAACTCGCCTCACTACCATGCCCGTAGCGTCGCCCTGAAACTGGCGGAACTGACCGGCGCGCTGGTGGTGCTGGGCAGCGCCACGCCGGATGTAGAGTCCTACTATAAAGCGCAAACCGGCGATTACAAACTGCTGGAGCTGCCGCAGCGGGTCGTCCCCAGTCCCGGGGCGGCCCTGCCGCGGGTGGAGGTGGTGGATATGAGGGAGGAGCTCAAGGCGGGCAACCGCAGCATTTTTAGTCGGTCCCTCTCGCAAGCCATCAACAAGGCCATCGCCGCCCGGGAGCAGGTGATTCTATTCCTCAACCGGCGGGGCGGCGCCACCTTTATACAGTGCCGGCGCTGCGGTTTCGTGCTGCGCTGTCGACGCTGCGAGGCCCCGCTCGCCCACCATATCGCGGATGACGTTTTAACCTGTCACCAGTGCGGCTACAGGACCCCGGTTACCGATGTATGCCCCAACTGTTCCAGCCGGCAGTTGAAATTTCTGGGGATAGGCACCCAGAAACTCGAGCAGGAAACGCGTTATACCTTTCCCCGCGCCCGCCAGATGCGCTGGGACAGTGATGTTATCACCGGCAGGTCATCCCACGAAACTATTTTACAAAAATTCCGGAATGGAGAGGCGGAGATACTCATCGGCACGCAGATGGTCGCCAAGGGACACGATATACCGTCGGTAACGCTGGTGGGGGTGGTCAGCGCCGATACCAGCCTGAACCTGCCCGATTTCCGCGCCGGCGAGAGAACGTTTCAGCTATTGAGCCAGGTGGCCGGTAGGGCGGGACGCGGTCCTTCCGGCGGCAGGGTTATCGTTCAGACCTTCTCTCCGGAGAACTACGCCGTTCGGGCGGCGGCCGCACACGACTACGCTTCTTTCTATGAGCGGGAGATTGCCTACCGCCGGGAATTTCATAATCCTCCCTTCAACCGGCTGGCCCGGCTTACTTTTGTTCATACCAACGATGCCATCTGTCAGCGCGAGGCCGAGAAACTGAAGGACTTGCTCATCCGGGAAGCCGATACCAGGGGAATTGCCGGAATCGATATTATCGGTCCCGCCCCCGCCTATGTCCACCGCCTGCGGGGCAGGTACCGCTGGCAGCTCATACTGCGTGGTCCAGGACTTTCCGAATTTCTATCGCCGATTGCCTTTCCCCGGGGCTGGACGATAGATATTGACCCGATGGCGCTCGTCCAGTAAACTAAATTAGCGGTTTCCCGGGAATTATCATCTTAGGAGGCTTAATGGCGGTTCTCGATATCAGGACTACTCCCGACCCCATATTAAGAAAGAAAACGAAGAAAGTTAAGAAAATCGACGGTTCTATCAGGAAGCTGGTAGCCGATATGCGTGAGACGCTGCACGCCGACCCCGGCAGGGTGGGGCTTTCCGCGAACCAGGTGGGTTCTTCCCTGCGGGTGACGGTTATCGGCATTCCCGAGCAGGAAGATATTATCCTTATCAACCCGGAGATAGTGCGCCGGAGCGGCCAGCGACTGGTAACCGAAGGCTGCCTTAGCATCCCCGGCTATATCGGCGAGCTGTACCGGTCGGAAACGGTCACGGCAAAAGGACTCGGACTGGACGGCAAGGAGAAACGTATTAAAGCGGAAGGACTGCTGGCACAGGCTCTGGAGCATGAAACCGACCATCTGGACGGGAAGCTGTATATCGACCACATGGAAGGTACGGACACCTTACGTAAAATAGAGCCTGAAGATAGCGGTGAAGAAATTTAGGTTTAGTATTCCGGGGCGGTAAAACGCTGGACGATGTGACTGTAACGGCTGGTGACTGATGCCTCTGCCAGGTTACCCGATGATTGACCGGCATTAAAGTAAAAGAGGTCATCGAGTCTTGATTCGGGGAATGCCTTTTTAGCACCGATGATGAATTTTTCATTTATACCGCGTTTACCTTCACGCACGCGGTAGACCTGACTCACCGATAGTCCCATTGCCCTGGCAAGGTCGGACAGGTTATGATACTTCTCACTGGCCATTTCAAAGATTCTGGTCTTAATTATCATAATACCTTAGTGGGCGTGCTAAAAAGTGCCAATTGGCTATATTTTAGTATATATATGTCCACTTGTCAAGTGTATAAAAGGGAAAATATCAGGTATTTGACAGAAAAAATGCTAATAAATAAAATATCTGGACTGCATATATAACAGTACTTGCCTTATGTGATAAAATATTAAATTAGTCTAGTGAAAAGATATGCCTGATAGTTGGCGACCTAAACTTGGTGATAGGGTTTTCCACCCCCGGAGAATCAAGCGGTTCCGTTTGAGGAGAGTACTGGGGATTCCCGCCGTTTTCAGCGCTGGTTACGGGAATGTGGGCTCTTCTATTTACTATGCCCTGGGAATCGTGGCCCTGGTGGCCATGGGTGCCACGCCGGTGGCGCTGGGCATCGCCGGGGTGCTTTTTATTTTCACCGCCCTGACTTATGCCGAGGGAACGGCGGCGCTGCCTGAAGCAGGCGGCTCGGCCAGTTTCGCGCGCCATGCCTTCGGCGATACGGCCGGTTTCATCGCCGGCTGGGCGCTGATGCTTAGCTACATCGTTACCATTTCAATTTCGGCTTTTACCATACCGCCCTATCTGGGATTTTTCTGGGAGCCCTTTAAGGCATCACCGATAGTCGGCACCTTCGCTTCCATAGGAATCGTCTTCTTTCTTATGGTCGTCAACGTTATCGGCATCAGAGAAACGTCTTTTATTAACGTAGGGGCGACACTTATCGATATTCTTACCCAGGTCTCGCTGGTAGTCATCGGTTTCGTACTGCTGTTCAATCCTACTGTTTTGATTCACCGCATCATCGATAACTGGCCCTCGACCAGCAACCTGGTTCTCGGTATTGCCCTAGCTACTATTGCCTATACCGGAATCGAAACGATGTCCCAGATGGCGGAGGAGACCAAGAAACCGGAAACCAGTGTGCCCCGGGCGATGATTATGATGATTGTCGCCGTTCTGGTTATCTTCGCGGGCATATCCCTGGTATCCCTTTCGGCCATGCCGGTCGAGGAACTGGCGTCGGAATGGGCCAGAGACCCGGTAGCCGGTATCGCTTTCTATCTCCCCCTCGAGATAATACGGACTATCCTGAAACCGCTTATCGCGGTACTGGCCGGTACGATACTGCTGATAGCTACCAACGCCGGGCTTATCGGCATCTCGAGGCTGGCTTTCTCACAGGGCAGTCACGGCCTGGTACCGTCGGCGTTAAGTCGCGTGCATAGTAAATTTAAGACTCCGTATATTTCCATTATCGTCTTCAGTCTCATCGCTATCGCTATACTGGTACCGGGATTTTTCGCGACGGATGTATTCGCCAACATGGGCGCTCTCTACGCCGTGGGGTCGCTGCTTGCCTTCATGTTTGCACACGCATCTATTATGGGACTGCGAATCAGGAAGCCGGAAATGGAACGTCCCTTTAAACTCGGCTGGAATATCAGGGTCAAGGGACGTGAAATACCGGTAAGCGCCATAATAGGTCTGGCCTCAACAGGAACGATATGGGTGATAATACTAATCACCCAGGCATACAGTCGCTGGGTCGGCCTCGGCTGGATGGTCATCGGTCTTATTATCTACTTATTCTTGCGGCGAAGGCGGCGCAAGCCATCGGAGGAATGGAAGATAAAAGCGGGAGAAATAGAAAAAACATCCAAAAAGGTATTGTAGATTTTGGTCAATAGGACTATAATAGCCACTATCGAATAAAAACGGGATGCGTAGAGGAATGGAATTTAAGAAGGTTCTGGTACCCGTGGTCGGCAGCGAGGCGGACGAAGAAGCCATGAAGCTTGCCTGCCGGCTGGCCAGGAAAGATAAAGGCAAAGTCTGGGCGGTTTCCGTGGTGGCTATAAAGCGCGCCTTGCCTCTGGATGCGGAAATAGATTCCGAGATAAAAAATGCCGAGGAAGTGCTCGACAGCGTCGAGAGTGTCGCCGAAGGAGATGATTACGAGGTCGAAACCGACGTCCTGCAGGCCCGGGAAGTAGGCCCGGCAATCGTGGATGAAGCCGTGGAGAGGGGCGTCGACCTTATTTTAATGGGTATAACCTATAAGAGGCGTTTCGGGCAGTTCAGCCTGGGGAATGTCGTGCCTTACGTGTTGAAAAATTCCCCGTGTCCGGTTATACTCTACCAGCAGTAAATCAATTATTACGCGGAGTCGGATCTTTTATGAAGATAATTATCATGGGATGCGGACGTGTCGGCGCCAGGCTGGCCGCGCTGATGGACGAGGAAGGCCACGAAGTTACCGTCCTGGATAACGATACGTACAGCTTCCGCAGGCTGCCGTCCTCTTTCGGCGGCACGGCACTCTTCGGCAACGGTATCGATGAGGAGGCCCAGAAAAGGGCCGGAATCGAGGATGCGGATATGTTCGTTGCCCTGACGCAGGGCGATAACCGCAACGTAATGTCGTGCCAGATTGCCAAGCAAGTTTTCAACGTGCCCAGAGTCATGTGCCGTATCTACGACCCGCTGCGTGAAGAAATGTACAGCGCCCTCGGACTGGAGACTATCAGTCCTACCAAGGTCTTTGCCCAGCTTTTGAAGGAAAAGATTGAAAAGAAGGAAGAGAAGGCGGAAGGATAAGGTAAGAGTATGTATATTATAGTCATTGGCGGCGGCCGTCTGGGCTATTATTTGCTCAAGGCACTGCTTAATGAGGGGCACGAGGTGCTCGTGTTGGAGAAAGATGCGCGTATATGCAAGACCATCACCGATGAGCTGGGCAGCGTCTGTTTTCGCGGTGACGGCTGCGAGGCGGCCACCCTGGCCGAAGTGGGGACCGGGCGGGCGGATATGCTCGTGGCGGTGACCGGCGACGATGAAGATAATCTGGTGGCGTGTCAGGTAGCCAAGCACAAGCATAACGTACCGCGCACCATCGCGCGTTTACGCAATCCGCAGAACGCCGCTCTTTTCAAAAAGCTGGGAGTGGATGTAACGATCTCCGCGACCGATATTATTCTCGAGGCGATAGAGCGGGAAGTGCCGACCCACCCGGCGACGGAGCTATTGAGCATCGATGAAAAGGGCCTGGTGATTGTCGACGTTAAGATTTCCCCCGAATCCACCACCGTGGGTAAGACCGTCAAAGGCCTCTCACTGCCCAAGGAAAGCAAACTGGCGCTGGTGATTCCCGCCAATGGGACCACGCACGTACCCGCGGCTAACACCGTTCTTCAGGCCGGCGACCAGATAATCGCTGTTACGACCCCGGAGACCAAAGAAGCACTACAAGCTGCCTTGAGGGGTATTTAGTACCGTTTCAGTCGGGTTCAATCTCTCTTCATCAGCGTTTTATCTGTAATGATGCATTATTTTGCTTAATTTTTTTATTGAAGTATTGCTTTGTGTTTACCTCACCACCTGTTTTTATGTTGAACCTATTCCCCTGTGTCCCCCTTCCCTTGGGTATTTATGAAGGACTTTGCCCTAAAAGTATCGTTTCTAATGTCACCCAGAGCGTAGCGAAGGGTCT
>CAYPYL010000063.1:3441-6728 GCA_964414605.1 uncultured Dehalococcoidaceae bacterium | reverse complement strand
CTCGCCCTGCTCGCCTTCTTCCTCTACGGCAACGAGATAACCCGGGGCGGCAGGACGGTGCATCGCGGTATTTTCGCCCCTGTCATCAACGAAGAAAAGCACATCAACCGGTCGCTGACGCAGAAGATAGAGGCCACCGAGCAAAAAATGAATAACACGGAACAGGCGCTGGAGAAATTCGCCGCCGCCGTAGCGGAATACGCCCAGCACCTGGCCAGCCATACCAGCGCTATTCAGGGTCTCTCCGAGGCTTCTCACGAGCTGAAGAAAGGCGCCGCCGAGCAAAACCGCGTGCTGATGTCTCTCGTGGAAAACATTAGTAAGACTGAACCTGTGAAGGAAGCGAAAGCCATTAAGATAGAGACGCCCGCCGTGGAGGCCGATACTGAAAAACCGGCGAAAACGCCCCATGAGGAACTGGAAAAGGGCATACCCGGCTGCGCGCGTAAACGCCCCCTCACCCCGGAAGAAATCCTTAGCAAACCCCATCCTTGACTAAGTATAGACCGCCGCGACCACCGCATCCTTAGGACTGTGCTCATCGAAAAATATCACGGCTAACCTGCGTCCGGTGACCATTTCCGCCGAGGGTATATTTCTGGCAACCGCTACGTCCTCCAGGTAGACCTTGTAGCTGCCGGCGAGCCTGACCGTAGCCTTATAGCTACCGGAATCAAAGCTCCTTAACTCCCCTTTTCTTAATTTCATCCTGCATGTCTCCTTTTCGTCTCGGCTATACCGCTCCCAGGCCCAGCCTCTGGCTGTATTGCCCCCTCGCCGGGTCGTAGACCAGATTGATGCCCAGCACCCTCTTTTTCTCCGCGTCCAGTCCCGCCCGCGTATCGGTCACATCGATGACATCGTAGAGCTGCTGCCCGCAGTTTACCGGAACGATAATATAACCACCCTCCGCCTCAACTTCGGCCTGCCTCAAGTGCGCCTGCCCCCTCTGCTGGGCTTCGGTCACGCTGCCGATGTTCCGGTCCTCCACCCATACCGGCCGGTCGTAGAATCGCTCTATTTCATCCCAGTCAATAGTTCCCACCAGTATCATGCCGCCGGCATCCTTCCCCTCCACCTGCACCCGGTTCGTCTTCATGGCCCCTTTCAGGTACATGCCCTCTTTCAGCGGGTGTTCGCCGCCGTACGCGTAGACGGAACTATCGCCCGACTGCGGATTGATGGCATACGCCTTATTGCCTTCGATGAATATTACGTCGGGGACAAAGGAAAGCAGCTTCTGTATCACCCCACGTCCGTCGTTCCCCGGGTTAATGGTAAAATCGGGATAAAAGCCCGTCATCGCTGCCGACTGTGTTATCGTTTCCAATTTTATACCCGCCCTGGCCAGTACGCCGGCGATTATCTCCCTGACGTTATAGTCATCGGAGCTTTTATTCCAGCGGAACTGGTGCCTGGCCTTCCAGTCGTTCAGCGCCCCCCAGCCATCCCGCGCGCGCATTATAAGTCTTGCCCTGCCGCCCGCGCTAATATGCTCGAAGGACTCTATTAAATAGCTCTGGCCGGCGCTGTACTCGTTTCCGGCGGGGGTCGCGTAGCCGGGGCCGAACTCCAGCTGGCAGCCCGCGTCCAGACTAGCTAAATCGCCTTCGCCCGGCGCGGCATACCTGCCGTCGTCGTTTCTCAACTCCACCGTCAGGCTCCCCGTACTCTCCCAGCATTCCTGTCGAACTCCGGTAACATCCGCCGTCAGGTCGAGGGTCTGCGCAGCCAGGGAAGCTCGCCAGACCCCATCGGGACATGAAAGCCAGCCGTAATCGCCATGGTGCGCCATGGCCAGCCCGTATTCCGAATCTAAATTGAACGGCGACGGCTCCCGCCACAGCCCGTCGACGAATTTTGTACCGACGACCGAATGCGAAATAAACGGCAGGCTGTACGCCTCGGTACCGGTGAATTTCTCGACGAAGCAGCAGCGGTAGACATCCGGTTTATCCAGGAAAGGCCGGCGGTATTCGAAATCCCCGCCGGAAGGCGCCGAGGCCAGCTCGCGCAGCGCCGACCACTCCCCGGCGGCAACATCACCGCCGTCCCCGTAAACCAGACTCCATAGCTTATAATCGCCCGATGTATTTTTACCGGTGACCAGCAGGTCCCAGTCGCTGTCATAAACGGCGGCGATGCCCGATAAATCGCCGGTGGTCTTGTCCCAGGCGGCTTTCGTCTGCCATTGTCCGCCGGTATTCTTTTTGACATACAACTTCGATTGGTCGGCGAAGAACACCGCCAGGTCGCCGTTGGGTTTGTACGCCGCCGCCAGCCCGTAGACCGCCGTGGTCGGCGTGTAATCGATTAGCTCCGGACTGCCCCAGTTAACGCCGTAGTCCGTACTCTTGATGCGCCTTATCTCCCGGTTTGTCTTTATCCAGAATATGGAGACCTCCGCCCCCAGGGAAGCCGCCGCGGTCACGACGGCGTTGTACTGGCCGGTATAAACCCACTGGCTGAAGTCGCTCTCCGTTCCCGGGTCGGCCACACGCTGTCGGTAAAGCTTCCGTGAGTCGGCGGGCGGCGTTAACCTCGTCCTGACGATGGAGCCGTCGCCGGGCATGGTCAGGGCATGTAAATAATCGTCTTCCTGGCCTTCGTAAAGCCTTTCCCAGTCCTGCCTGACCACCCCGGCGATTTTGTTCACGACTCCTACTTTGACGTAAGGAACCGCCGTTTCCTGTTTTTGGGCCGCTATCAGAGTCTCTGTCAGTTCGCGCATGATTTTACCCTTTCTCCTCCGGTTCGCCCCGCTGGCCGGGTATATAACCCGTCCCCCAGAACAGGTGCCCGGCGATATAGCCCAGCGCAAATACCAGGACGAACCAGAAAATTTCCTCCCAGAGCCAGTGCCCCAGCAAAGCTCCCGCGGCCACCAGCCCGATAATCCAGATTCCTTCCAGCCTGTGCCAGGTATCCCGCAGGATATACGTCCAGGGACGCCCGCCGATTTTCTTCCACAACGCCTTATATAAGGACCCGAACATACTCTCGCTCCTCTACGTCTGACTACTCCGGACCGTAATCGGTCGATTTTGAGACGACGGGATAATACGGACGGTAAAGCGTGCTGGTCCTGACACGGTTACGTCGCCCCAGTCTTTTCACTTCCTGCCGGAAATACTTCAGCTTCCGGTTACCCCACTCCAGGAAGTCCTTCGGAGCCGCTGCCCCGCCGACATTGACACGGTTTACCGCGTAGACCGCCCATTCCACTGCGGCATAACCGCATGCCCCCGCCGCTATCAGGTCTTCATACTGCGCAGGGATGGTGGAGC
>CAYPYL010000063.1:0-3341 GCA_964414605.1 uncultured Dehalococcoidaceae bacterium | reverse complement strand
TGCTGTCCTCGTCATGCAGGTCGCGCCTCACCATGGTTCTCATATCGGTTAAGTTCATCGTTATTGATACCTCCATTTACCATCCAGGTAGTTGTGATGGACTTCCTGCGGGGTCAGGGCGCGCCGGTAAATCCTGACTTCGCCGATGGTGCCGTGGAAGGGATTACCACCGCCAGTCGTCCCGCCTATCACCAGATTGGCGGTATTTACGGCGAACGTTGCCGTGTTGGTTGAAGCTGTGTTATCATCGCCGTTGATATAGACCTTATTGGCGACGGTGCCGTCGATGGCCGTCCCCGCGACGTGATACCATTTCCCGGCGGATAGTTGCGCCAGGGTTCCCACGGCACAGACACCCCCTGCGTAGATGATTAGCCTCTGCGTCGTACCCCCACCCCATAACAGCGTGGGAGCGATACTGCCGTTGCGCTTATCGACAATTTGATAGTAAGTTGTCGTGAAATCAACGCCCGGTCGTATCCACGCCTCGATGGTGATGGCGCCGGAAGCGTTCAGCACGGGACTGTTGCCGCAGCTTATCTGGTCATCGACCCCGTCAAATTGCCTCCCGCTGGCCCGCCAGAGTGCACCGGAAACCGTGCACAGGTGCCCGTAAGCGTCACACGACTCAAAGGAATCTCCGTCCAGTCTATATAAGGGCAGATATAACATCAGGCTTTGGTCATAGATAGATTTCATAGCGCACCTCACGAAGCCGAATAGACCACTTTAACGTAGCTGGAACTCTTGGTCTTGCCGATGGCGTTCTCACCGCCGGCGCTCCCGGATTTCACCACCAGGCGTACTTCAAAGGGTATCTGGTTGAAGTTATCGACCGACCCGTATCTCCCGCTGTAGGTATATTCCATGTAAGTCGATGCATCGGCGGAGTAGGTTACCTCATCGTGCAAGTCCACCCATGTTTCACCCTGGTTACGCGCCTGCCACTTGAAGAGAACGGACTCGGTGGCGCCGCTGGACTTTACCGCACAGGTCAGCCCGAACTCAAACTCCAGCACGTCCCCGAGAGCCGGCGGCGATATCACCGCGCTCTCTACTTCCTCGTAGTCGTCGGCAGAGGTCGTGTGCTCGTCGCTCCACTGGACTCCGTCCACCGTCAGATTACCCCTGGCAAAGGGGTGTTCGATGTGCTCAACAATTGCCATTACCATGATTTTCCTCCCCAGGGGGAAGGTAACTTCCCTCCCCCTGTATAATATTTATGTAAAGTTTAGTCCTTAACGCCGATTAGCGCCGCCGACTTTATGGAACTGAACAGCGCCAGCGAGACGTACCACTTGACCCTCGTCCTCGAGGCGTCCTTGTTCTCCAGCGGCCCTACCGGCTCCGCCTGTAAGTGTCCCGGGCTGGTAAGCCCGCAGAGGGCACCCTCCCCGAACTGCACCGCGTATATCGTGGAGCAGGTGCCGCCGGTGGTGGCGGTTTCCACCCCGCCGCCAACCACGTGGGTGTCCAGTATCCAGTCGTTCATACCGATGGGCACGCCGTCCCAGAGCTGCACGAAGTTACCCCACTTATCGCGGTCGGTCTCGGCCATGACACCGCCGGCCGCCCTTACGAGGGCGTTAATCTTGCGCCGTGAGCGCCGACTCATAATGAGCATATCCGGTTTGCCGCCCTTGACCGCGTCGATGAGCTCGTCCAGCTTGTTCAGCGTCAGCGTGGCGCCGGTGGCGGCCATGGCGATTACCTGGTCGCTGGCGCTTTCGGTATCGATTAATGTTCTTAGCCCGTCGAACTGCTTGGAATTGACGCCGGAATCCCCGTAGATGAAGTTCTCTTCGAACTTGTCCCGCAGTGCCTTGGCTTTCAGCTCGATGACCGCCGCCTCCAGGTCCTGGACGTTGCTGCGCGTCGACTTCAGGAAGTTGTCAACGTCGGCGTCGCCGCCCATGATTTTCAGGTTGGCGGTTATCTGCTCGAAGGTCGGCGTGGATTCCGCCCATTCGTCGCCGACGTCGTAAAAGTCGATATTCGGTAGTGTCTTTTCCTGATTGTAGGTCAGTCCGTTCCCCACGATTTCTATAAAGGGCAGATTCTGGAGGACCGGTGAATCTTTGACGATAGTCTCCACCACCCCCTGCATCAGCATATCGTTGGAAAGCTTGGCTGCCTCTGCTAAAGTCAATGCCATTTCTTATTTGCCTCCTGCATTTATTTTTTTCCATTGTCATTGCGAGCGAAGCGAAGCAATATCCTCGCCCCACTTACTCACCCGTATTAGGAAGATGAGCCCCCGATTGCGTACTGGATCTTCTCCCGCGCCGAAAGAGATGAAAGGTCTGCGGGAGTTCTCCGGGTCGAGCCGGCCGGTACCCTCGTTTTCGCCGCCTCCGCCTCCATCTCCCGCCTGACTCTCTCTACGAGCGACCGGGCGTTCTTCAGCGATTCGTTGACTTCCTCAATTGTCTCACCGGTTATCAGTTCGTCCATGATACCCGGGTTTGCCACCACCACAAGTTCTTTGTAGGCAGCCACCGCCTGCGCCATCTGCTTCGCTATCTCAATAGATTCTTTCTTCGCTTCATCCAGCGACTCATTAAGGTCGGCTAGCTCGCCGTCTTTAGCCGCCAGCGACTGCTCCAGCCTCATTATGGCGGCTTCCCTGGATTCCAGTTCCCGCTTCAGCGCCTCCGCTTCCTGTCCGGGGTCTTCAACTTTTTCACCATCAGTTTCTTCCGGGTCAGTTACCTTTTCTTTTTCCGTAACCATCATTCCTCCTGATTACTCCTCAACGCCTTCCGTCCGGGACGGCACATCTCCCTCTCTCGCTCCGCTCCTGCCGGATCTGGCGTTAAGCTCTTTATTCATCTTGAGAATGGACTCCCTTTCCTCCAGCCACCGCATGAACTCGTGGTCCGGGTCGCGTACGCCCACCTCGTTCATGGCCGTCCGGCGGGAGTGAATTCCCGTCTGTACCATAATTTGCTCGCTGCCCACTTTTCTTTCCATGTCCTTGGGCAGCACCGGCCCCCAAACCACCCGCAGGTGGTTATCGCCGAAATTCTCTCCGCGGTATTTTTCCAACAGCTTGAGAATTATCTCGTTACGCCGGTTGTACGCCGCCGTCCTTATAATCCGCTTGCGCCTCACCTTTTGCAGCAGCGGCTGCAGCTCAATCTCCAGCGCTACGCCGGAAATGTCCCTTTCGATTCCCCCGAAGGCCGACCGCGGCGACTCTGACAAGTCGTGCAGGACGCGGTATATCAGGTCTATATAATTGATATGCAGGTTGACGCCGCCCCCCTGGAGCAGGTCCAGCAGATAGGCTTTGGCGTCTTCGGGGATATTCCAGACCGCCCCCGGTCTGACGGCGATAT
>CAYPYL010000062.1:0-6751 GCA_964414605.1 uncultured Dehalococcoidaceae bacterium | reverse complement strand
CCGGCGGCATTACCTCCCCGATGGCCTCGGTAAAGCGCAGGTAAGCGTGCTCGTCGAAAGGTGTCTCGCCCTCGTTGATGATGACCAGTTTCGCCCCGGCCTGCAAAGCCACCCGGGGCATATCCGCCGCCGGGGTAACCACCAGGCTGGAGCCGACGACGATAAAAAGGTCGCACCGCTGCGAATGGTGGTAAGACTCCGCCAGGTCTTTTTGAGGCAGCGACTGCCCGAAATCGACCACGGTAGATACCAGTTTTCCACCGCACAGCGGGCACTCCCGTTCCCCCTCAACCCTATCCATCTTGAATTCGCACCCGGTGCAGCGCACCTTGGTCAGGTTGCCGTGCAATTCCGCCAGCAGTTCCGGCCTGATGCCAGATTTCAGGTGCAGGTTGTCCACGTTCTGGGAGATGAGAAAGGCCAGCCTGCCCATTTCCTGGAGCTCGCGGATAGCCAGGTGCCCGGAGTTCGGCTCGGCCCCGGTAAAGTCCTGGCGGGGCGTGGAAAGTCCCTTGTCGCGTCGCGTCCACAGTCCGTCCGGTCCGCGGAAATCGCGCAGTCCCGATTCCGTACTGATGCCGGCGCCGGTAAAGACCACCAGGTATCGGGACTCCAGCATCCTCCGCGCCAGACTGCTTATCCTCTGCTGTAAATCCGGCATAGTCAAGTCGCTCCGCTTGGTAGTTTCCTTTATAAATAATATCCCCAGAATACTTACAGGTCAAATAAAGAATACCTCGTATAAACCTTCTGTCGCTTAAATATTTCAACCTCACCCCCTGTGTCCCCCTCTCCTGACAAGGCTTTCAGCAGGAGAGGGGGAGAGGGGCTGCGCCCCTCCTAAACACCCCGCTTGGGGGTTGAATAAATCCCTCCAGTCCCCCTTTATGAAAGGGGGAAGGAATTAGAGACTACGGGATAAGCAGAGGATGATACGAGGGCGGCCAGGGTGGGAAGAGATGAGAAACGAGGGGTGGGGAGGCAGCAAGACCAAGCCAGAGCTATTTAATTTCCTTGAGCGCCTGCCGGAACATGCTGCGGTGGTGCTTCTCCCGTTCGTAGGCGATCCGGAAAGATTCGGCGGCTTCCTGCCTCCCCTCCTTATTCGCCTCCCTGATAAACTTGGGATACATGGAAATAATTTCCAGGTTTTCTCCCTCGGCCGCCTCATGCAGGTTCTCGCGGGTGGTCCTGACGACGTCCATCGCCTTCAGGTGAGCCAGGGCATGGACCACTTCGGCGCCCGCCGCCTCGCGGAAGAGTTGGGCTACCTCAATCATACCTTCTTCCATAGCCTTATGTGCGTAGGCAAGATACTCGATATTGGTCTGGCTTTCATCGGCGAAAGCTATTTTCAGGTTTTCATCCGTTTTAGACATCGGATACCTCCTTTAGAAGGGTTTCTCCACCAGTTCGTAGACCTTACCCGCTGCATCGCCCGCCCGTAAATAGGCGCAACCTGAACGACCGCTGCAATGAGCGCACTCTTCCGAACCGGGATGAACCTCCTTGAGCTTGCCCTGGCGTACCAGCAACTCCAGCATCCCTTCCAGGGCGCTGCGCCCGGTGCCGAGTCGACGGCTCAATTCCTTCAGGTCCATCGGCTCCCCGGACTGCTTAAACACTTTGAGTATTTCAGAAAGCACTTGTTACTCCCCTTATAAGAACAGACTGCCGATTTGATATATCAATGTAGCTACCACCCAGCCCAGCACCAGCGTATAAGCGATTGTAAAGAGCGTCCACTTCCACGAACCCGTCTCTTTTTTAATGGTGCTCAACGTGGCGACACACGGAATATAGAGCAGAATCATGGTCATAAAGGCAAAGGCTATCAGCGGTGTCCAGCCGAGCTGTGTACCGATGACGCTGCCGAACCCGCCGGTGGCTCCGGTGCCGGCCAGCAGGGTGCCGAAAGTCCCGACCACTGCCTCCTTGGCCAGTACCCCGAAAACCAGGGCTACCGCCGACTGCCATTGTCCGAACCCGGCCGTCGAGAATACGGGGGCGATAGCCCTGCCGATATGCTCCAGGACTTCAAAATAATTCAGCAGCCAGATAAGCACCACCGCCCCGAAAATAAGGGTGCCGGCGCGCGATAAAAAGGCCCAGCCGCGCTCCCACATATGTGCCAGCACGGTAACGACCGTGGGCAGCCGGTACGGTGGCAGCTCCATGACGAAATGCCCACTCTCGCCGGGCACCAGCTTCTTGCGGAAGAGCCATGCTATTAAAATAGTCAGGACAACGCCGATGGCGTACATGGAAAATACCACCAGCCCCTGGTAAGCGGTAAAGAAAGCGGCGGCCAGCAGCGCGTAGACGGGGAGCTTGGCGCCGCAGGACATCAGCGGCGTCACCAGGATGGTGACCAGCCTGTCCCGCGGATTATCGATGGTGCGACTCGACATGACGGCCGCGACGCTGCACCCGAAGCCGAGCATCAGCGTCACGAATGACCTGCCGTGAAGGCCGATTTTATGCATCAGGCGGTCCATGACGAACGCCGCCCGCGACAGGTAGCCGGTATCCTCCAGAATCGAGAGGGCGATATAAAGCAGAAAAATCACGGGAATGAAAGACAGTACCGCCCCCACCCCACCTATGATTCCATCGGAGAGGAGCGAGCCCAGCCAGGCGGGAGAAACGCCGTAAGTCAGCTCCGATAGCCAGTCCAGTCCCATGTTTATCCAGTTGATTAAAGGTTTGGAGACGACAAAGGTAAACTGGAATACCCCGTAGAGAATCGCTAAGAAGACCGGAATCCCCAGCCACCGGTTAAGTATCAGCCGGTCGATTTTATCCGTAACGGTCTCTTTTTCGACCGCGGGTTTCTCCAGGACATCTTTCATAAGCCCGCTGATAAAACCGTACCTGGCATCGGCAATCAGTGTCTCGGCATCATCACCGTGTACTTTCCTTAAGTGCCCAAGGCTTTCATCCTTGGCACGCAGCACTTCCGTGTTATCCAATTCAGGCCTGCCCTATTTTTTTAATTATCTCGCGGTCATCTTCCAGCAGCTTGATAGCCAGCCACCGCGGCGAATAACTCCCCGCCAGGGAATTGCCGGATATCAGGTTCTCCAGCTTGGCGATTTCCTCCTCCACATCGTGACCGTACTGCAAGTTGACGGCGTTCACCGGGGTGCTGCCCGTGACGACGCCGTAGATGGTCTCCAGTAGCTCCGTTGTCCCCCGGTTGCTGGCGGCCACCATCGGCACCACCGGGGCTCCCAGGAGAGAGGACAGCGCTATTACGTCAATCTTGTATCCCCTGGACTCGGCCACATCCATCATGTTGAGAGCAACTACCAGCTTCGCCCTCATCTCAAGCAGCTGCACGGTTAAATATAAGTTGCGTTCCAGGTTAGAAGCATCGACGACGTCCACGACGACATCGGGTTTCTCATCCACCACGAAATCGCGGGCGATAATCTCGTCCAGCGAGTAAGCCGTCAGGCTGTAAACCCCGGGAAGGTCCACCACGCGGATGCGGTGTTTCTGGTACGTGCAAAAGCCTTCCTTCTTCTCCACCGTCACCCCCGGCCAGTTGCCCACGTGCTGTCGGGCCCCGGTAAGGTTATTGAATACGGTGGTCTTGCCGGAATTGGGATTTCCGGCGAGCGCTATTGTAATTTCTCTAGTACTCATCGTTGCTTAATCACACAGGTTTGACTATTATTCTCCTGGCGACGCCTCTTCCCAGTGCCAGCCGCGAGCCGCGGACATTGATAACTACCTGGCCGGGCCTGCCGCTGCTGATAACCCCTATTTCCGTTCCGGGAGTAATGCCGAGGTCGGCCAGCCTGCGCTGCAGTCCCCAGCCGGCGCCCAGCCCCAGAACGATTGCCCTCTCACCAGAGGCCATCCTCGAGAGTATGCTCTCGGTCATCTCAACCTGTATATTCTCGGCCTCTTCCTTACGCAGGGCGAGGTCGTACCCCTTAACCTTTATCTGAACGGGGTCGCCCAGGGGCGCCACCCTCTCTACCTCGACGACCGCTCCCGTAATCACGCCCATATCAAGAAGACGGCGGCGTATCTCGCCCCTTCCGCCTACTCTGACAATCCTGCCTTTTTCCGGGGGTTCAAGCTGGCTTAGCGGTCTTACAATCATGGCAAACGAACCTCCGACAATATTATATCAAACGTATAATTAAAAAGTCAAGGGTGTCCTAATAATATTTTTAGTACTTCCTTTAATAATACTTGACATTCCCTAAATTTTGCGTTACAATCATGTCAGTTAGAGTAATATCCCCGCTTGGGGCCAAAGATGAGTCAGCGGACGACAGAAGAATACCTGGAAACAATCGGTGCCCTGGAAGAGCGTGAAAGCCCGGTCAGCACCTCTTCGATAGCGCAGAACATGGGCATTTCGCTTGCTTCCGTAAGCGAAATGCTGCGCCGGCTATCGGAAAAAGGACTGGTGGAGCACACGCCCTACGGGGGCGCCAGTCTGTCCGATGAAGGCCAGCAACGCTTTTTAAAGCTGACCCGCCGGCACCGCCTCTGGGAGGTATTTCTCAACCGTTACCTGGGAATCGGCTGGGAGGACGTCTACGACCATGCCTGCGCCCTGGAACATACCACCAGCGACCTGGTGGCGGACAAGCTCGATGAATTTATGAATTACCCGGATGTCTGCCCTCACGGCAGTCCGATACCGAAAAAAGACCTCAAACACCCCGTCAGCACCGGCATTACCCTGGCCGACCTTGAAATCGGGCAGACGGCCGGCGTGCTCAACGTGATTATAGAACAAAATACCGATTTCCTGCGCTACCTCACAAGCCTGGGGCTTACCCCCGGCGCCACGCTTAAAGTCCTCGAGAAAGCCCCCTACGACGGTACACTGACCATTGAAGTCGACGGTTCCACCAAAGCCATCGGCAGAGAGGCCGCCTCTCTGATCATGGTAAAACCTCTCGCCTAACGAGCAGCTTCGAGGGGATATCTCTGTTCTTACCACACGCCCGGCAGCAGTGCCTTGCGCTCCTGCGGGTAATCCGGGAAGGTCTCCTTATACCACGCGTGGTGGGCCCTCGCCCGTGGCAGCAGGTTGGCTACCGTCCAGAACGCGAACGCCAGCCCCGGCAGAGACCAGGTCGCTATCGCCCAGCCTACCCAGATGGTTATCTCCCCCAGGTAGTTCGGACAGGACACCCAGCGGTAGAAGCGACTGTTCGATATTTTATAGCCGGACTCGCCGGGCTTGCGCAGAGCGCGCAGGACGATGTCCGCCTGCCGGTTGACGGCAAACCCGATGATGAACAGCGCCGTCCCGACGATGAAACGCGGGTCGGAAAGCCAGTCGTTGCCGTAGCCGCCGGAAAAGCCGAAGATGTAACGTCCGTTAAGGTAGCCGTTCATAACGTTAAAAATAAACCCGAAGCTAACGACCATCAAGGGCATGCGCCGGGCTTCGCCGCGCAGGTTGAAGGGATAGACGAAAGAACGGTGCAGGTAATGTGCCTCCCAGAGAAACAGGAATACCAGCGTAGCCGCCGTAAGCCCGCGGTTACCCAGTAGAAAACACGCGGCGAAGGCAACCGGCGCCGGGGCTTCCATCAATACCCAGCCCAGCTTATTGCCGACGGTATAGCCCCAGCCCTTACGCGTATGGCGTCCGTACGGGGCCGCCACGAAGAAAAGCGCCACGAACACTACCGCCCCCAGCACGAACCACCCCACCAGCAGGCCGTTGAAAATGGTCAGTTCCTTCATCCGGATTCTCCGCTTTTCAGGTTACCGGGGCGGGCAAGATAACCGTTTTCTTCAAACCAGTGCAGCGTATCCGCCAGCGTTTCCCGGAACGGCCGCGGCTTATAACCGAGGTCGCCGACGGCCCTCTCACAGGAGATATGCCGGTTGCTCCTCAAAGCCCGCAGGGAAACGCCGGTATAAAGCGGGCGCTTGCCGTTCAAATGACTCGCGGCCTGGATAAACGGGGCGCCGATGCGCGCCAGCCAGAGGGGCAGGACTGTTTTAATAGCCGGCACGCCGGTAATCCCGGCCACCATGGCGGCGATATCGCGCATCGATACCCAGTGCCCGGAGAGGAGGTACCTGGCGCCGGTCGGAGCCGTTTCTTCGGCACGCATTGCCCCTGCCACCACGTCGCGCACGTCCACCCAGTCGAACCCGCCCGTAACCAGCGCCGGCAGCCGCCGGCGCGCCAGCGAGAGTAAAGCCTCCCCGAAATATGAAGGCTGGTAATCGTGGGGACCGATAATCGCCGTGGGAATTATGATGACGGCGTCCAGGCCTTTCTCTATCCCGCGTCTCACCTCGAGTTCGGCGGCGGCTTTCGAGCGGTCATAGGGAGGATAACGCCGGGAGGTCACCGTCGGTCGCGACTCGTCAACCGGGGCGGACATCGGCTCCTGTACCAGGGCGTGTATGGAACTGAAGTGAACCAGTCGGCGTACCCCGGCGCGCCGGCAGGCCTCGACCACGTTACGGGTGCCGAGCACGTTGACCCTCTCCAGTACGGACCAGTCGCTCATCGATAGCGATATACAGGCGGCCAGGTGATAGACGATATCCGCGCCGTCGAAGGCGCGGCAAAGCGAATCGGCATCGCTGATGTCCCCCGGCACTATCTCGGCATCCAGTCCGTCGAGGGCCCGGCAGTTGACATGGACGAGACAACGCGTGGGACGACCTTTATCGATTAAGGCGCGGACCAGGTTAGCGCCGACATGTCCGCTGGCGCCGGTAATTACGACTGTCATTTGAAACAGATTAT
>CAYPYL010000061.1:0-6775 GCA_964414605.1 uncultured Dehalococcoidaceae bacterium | reverse complement strand
GCTTCCCCCAGTAAATAACGGCGCGGTCCACGGGACAGAGCATCAGCCCTTCCAGACGAGAGTTTTCCTTCTCCACGGCGAAGATACGGTTGAGGCCGGTTACCCCGCCGAAGGTTAAAGCCACCCACAATATGCCGGGGGCCACCGAATCCGTAATGTCTATGCCGGTGCCGAAGGCGAAACTGAAAATCACCACCACCAGGAGGGAGAAGACGAACACCGAGACAATAATCTCCCTGGTCCTGAACTCGGTCAGGATATCCTTCCACAATATAGCAACGATTTTCGCAAACACCTCGTTTATCCGCCCGTTTCCGTATATCGATTATAGACCTGCCGGAGGTCCGTTTTTCTCAATTCATCTCTGCCGGCCCGGTAGACTATTTTGCCCCGGTCGATGATGACGATGCGGTCGGCCAGTTCCAGTCCCCGCTCCAGGTTATGGGTGGTCATCACCACCGTGCGGCTGCCGGAACTGACGGTGCTTAAAACGTCCCTTACCATGGCGCCGGCATGCGGGTCCAAGCCGACCTCCGGCTCGTCTAGGAAAAGAATCGCGGGGTCGTGCAGGACCGCGCGGGCTATGGACACCCTCTGCTGGAGGCCCCGTGAAAGCGTACCGGCGCGGTCGTTGAGGCGGGATTCAATCCGCACCCACGCCACGACTTCCCGAATGCGATTTTCCAGGCCGGCGACGTCGTACATTTTACCGTAGAACCTCAAATTTTCCAGAACGGTAAGGTCGTCGTAGAGGAAGGTCTGGTGACTGACCAGGCTTATCCGGCGCCTTATTTCCACCGGCTTTTCGCGGATATCAACGCCGTCAAGTCGCACGCGGCCGGCGGACGGCCTCATCAGCGTGGCGAGTATTTTCAGCAGGGTCGTTTTCCCGGCGCCGTTGGGTCCGAAAACGACGATACACTCCCCGCGACCCACCGTCAGGTCTATTCCCCGCAGGGCGCGGTGCTCTCCGAAAGATTTTTCCAGCCCCTCGACTTCTATAACCGCGGTCGGGGAAGCCGCATCCTTATTCATTATCGCCCGTTCTCTTCCTCCTGATTACCAGGTAAACAGCCGTGCCGATAACCAGCGCCCCTATGATAATCCAGATGATATAAAGAGGGAAACCGCCTTTGCCATCTAGGCCCGACAGGCGAACGTTCACCACCGCACCGCGCGGGAGGTCCTTTCCCTGGAAATGGATAAAACGCTCACCGGCATCGCTGACCACGGGGTCGGCCGGAGCCAGCTCGTTCAGTGAAACCTCGATATCCTCGCCGGCTATCATCAGTTCCAGGCTTTCGGTCGGGTAGTCGATTTTCAGCGGCAGCGTAAATTCAGCGTCGTCCGGTCGCGGCAGGCTGTAGGCGTAAACGAGCCGGCGTTCGCCCGGCGGAAACGGCACGAGATAGGCAACCCGGCTGTCCTCAAGGAATTCATAATCGATTATCAGTTCCTGCGGGGCCTCAAACCCGAAAGCCCCCTCCGGCAGCGAGAGGACCGGCGAACCGTCCGCGCCCACATACGTAGTATCACCTTCATTATACAGCCAGTACACCGCGGTAATTATAAGGCTGTCCCCGGCGACATTTATCACGGTATGCGCCACATCTACAACAATAGCCCGGTCGCTGTCCGTGACATCGCAGACCCCTACTTCCACACTGGCGGTCTCCTCGCCGGACTCAAAAGCGACCGGATAATAGTAATCAACGTCCATATACTTCGCCGTGACCAGATAGGCATGTTCCCTGACGACGTCGCCAAAGCGGAACCTGCCTTCATCGTCAGTCGTCGTGGCGGTCGTATCCGATACCATATCATCAACATAGGTAATCAGGGTAACCTCAATCCCCGCCACGCTGCCGCCGCCCTCCGTGCCGTTGATTACCTGCCCGACGATTTCTCCGGTGAGCGGCTCCTGGGCTATAACCGCCGCCGGCCAAGCGATAATACACAGGACGACGAATACGATTATAGTACGCCTCATGCCTGCTCCTCACCCCCGGGGAGTCGCTTCTCCCCGAAGGAAAATGATAGAGCACCGCCGAATATAAAGAAAGCCCCTCCCACCCATATCCAGACAATCAGGGGATTCACCAGCACCCTGAAAGTCGCCGACATATCGGCGGGGTCGAACCCGGTCCAGACCAGGGAGACGAACAGGTCTTCCGCCGCCGTGGTGCGCACCGCTACCTCGGCAAAGAAATCGTCATAGCTAAACCAGTAAGCGTAGCTGGGACGCATGGCGCCCGCCGGTCTCCCGTTTTCACTGACCGTCATGTACGCGACCGCGCTGACCTTCACGTTATCCTGCTTGAACACCAGTTCATTATAGGTCAGTTCGTATTTCCCGGCGCTCATCGATTCACCGATATCAAGTGTCGCGGTATTTTCAATCCCGTAAAATGACGAGACGATAATGCCGAGGGCGATGAGAACGATGCCGATATGGGCGAGGAACCCCCCGTATCTCGCACGGTTGCCGCCGATAAGCGATAAAAACCCCATGACGGGATTTTCCCCTTTACCGCGGTGCCGCGCCGCGGCTCCTTTATACCATTCCCGGACGATAACGAACAGCGGCAGGCCACATAATACCACCGCGGCAATATACCAGTTGCCGATTCCGGAAATCAAAAAAGCCGCGGATACCACCACGACCGCCAGGAGAAAGTAAAGCACATTACGCCGGGCGGAACGCCATAACGTTTTACCCCAACCGAGCAGCGGGCAGATTCCCATGAGCAGCACCAGGAGCAGCATTATCGGCCCGCAGGTACGGTCGAAGAAACCGCGTTCCAGCGCTATCTTTCCGCCTCCCAGCAACTCCACCACCCGGGGCAACACCGTCCCGGCGAAGATAACAAACACGAGCACCACCATAACGATATTGGTGAGCAGAAAAGACCCTTCCCGGGACAACAGCGAGGGCGGCTTTCGCTCATCCTTCAGGTCGCGGCGGCGAATATACAGCAGTACGTAGGAACCCGCTATCACGATAATAATCGCCGTCAGGATATAGGGCGGGAAGGGCGAGCCGTAAAAACCGTGAAGGGGGGACTCGATGCCGCCGTGGGTGATGAAGGGACTGAAAAGCGTGAAAACAAAAGTAAATATAATGAGACTCAAGCTCCACGTCTTAAGATAGTTCCTCTGCCTGCCCATCGCCATCGAGTGAAGGAATGCGGTCCCCAGCAGCCACGGCATCAAACCCGCGTTTTCCACGGGGTCCCAGGCCCAGTACCCTCCCCAGCCCAGTTCATTGTAAGACCACCACATCCCCACCAGGTTGCCGATACCCAGCGTTCCCCAGGCAATGAGCGCCCAGCGCCGGACCAGGCTATCATGCCACATTTCCGCCCGGCGGGCGATAACCCCCGCCATTACCAGGGCAAACACGACGGCAAAGCCGGCAAACCCGAGGTACAGCAGAGGGGGATGAATGAGCATGCCGAGGTTCTGCAGCAGCGGATTAAGACCGAAACCGTCCGCAACGGCGGACGGTTGCCGGGCAAATATATCGGCGACGAAGGTAACCAAGGCGATGAAAAACGTCTCGAGAACGGCCAGAAAAGCGGCGGCGTAGGAAATAACCCGGCGGTCCCCTTCCCGCGGGCGCAGAACCAGCAGGGCCGCGAAAAGAGAAACCAGCCATCCCCACAGGAACATGGAGCCGGCTTTATCGGCGTAAAGGGCGCTCAACGTATATAGAGGGGGAAGGTCTCGGCTGGTATGCTCGGCTACAATCCTGGCGGTGAGATCATGGGTGAAAAAAGCATACAAAATCAATGCAAGCGCCAGCGTGTAAAGACCGAATACGCTAATAATGCCCCACCGGGTGGTCTTAAAGAGACGCGCGGTTGCCGCCCGGGCACCGATGACGGATGATAATACCGATAACACGGCAACAGCGAGCGCTATGATTAGGGCGATACGCCCCGCTTCTATCATTTGCCAGCACTATTCTAAATCAATAGATTCATATTTTGAGGGACACTTTAAAATCAGCTGGGTTGCCTCAAAAACACCGTCAGCCCCGTATTTGCCTTCCACCAGCAAGTTGGAGCCGGCTTTAAATCCGGCCGGTTGCGCCCCGTTATAGACAACCGGCATGTTTTCGCCTCCCTCGATGATGGTGAATTTAAGCTCGACTTCTTCAGCATCCCAATCAATTGAGTTATCCGTTATTACTCCGGCGACCCTTACATTGGTATCTTCGAGTTCACCAATCCTGTCATAAAATTCGCTTACCGTTACGTAGTAACTGACCGAACTGCCGAAGCTTAAATACAGCAGATATATTACCGCCGCTAATACAACGGCGCCGCCGATTAAGTATTTCTTTTTCATTCTCAAGGGATTTCCAAGGCGCGCAATTCAATTTAAAGTCTACTCTGGAAATAGTTGAACTGTCAAACAAAAATTTCTTGATTTAGGCTACCCGAGTATGGTATTATCCATGCTAGAATGTTCTACGGTACTATATCTTGCAGCCCTGTTAGTGATATTTTTCTTAATTTTAATCGTTTTTCTTTCTTTCCACCGGAACCACACGACAGCAGAATGCCCATTTCTGCCGGATTTCTTTCAAACCAGTGTGAACATATTCAAACACCATCAACATCAAACATGGAGGATTAGTGAATGCGTCTGAAACTACGGTCCAGTTTAGGGACTATCTTTATCCTGCTGGCGCTTTTGCTGGCAATGCCCCTTCTTACCGCCTGCGGCGGAGAAGAAGAACCAGCTCTAGTAATGGAACCTGCTCCTGCACCACCACCATCGGAGCCAGCCGGATTTGAAGCCGTCTATGCCGCCGTCAGCCAATATCTGACCTCCGGCAGTATTTGGAACATCAAAGCCGAAGACCTCTTCCTGCTGCTTAATGACGATGATGCTGGCAATGACCCCTTCATTATCAGTGTCCGTAAGCCAGAAGACTATGCCAAGGGTCATGTCCCCGGCGCCGTTAATATCTCCTTCGGGGATATAGCCAAGAATGGCACCCTGAACGCTCTACCCAGAGACAGAAAGATTGTCGTCTACTGCTATACTGGCCACTCCGGTAGCCAGGCCACCGCGATACTGGGTGCCCTGGGCTTCGACGTGGTTAACCTCCTTCATGGTATGAGCTCCTGGACCAAGAATACCGAAGTGGCTCCAAATAGGTTTACCCCGGAAAAGCGCCAGGATTTTACATTTGAAACCACACCCAATCAAGCCACAGAGACCTATGCCTTCCCCGCCATAGATAAAACGGTCAGAGGCGCGGCGCAGGCCTATACCAAACCCAAGAATATCACCAGTGAAGACCTCTTCCTGCTGCTTAATGACGATGATGCTGGCAATGACCCCTTCATTATCAGTGTCCGTAAGCCAGAAGACTATGCCAAGGGTCATGTCCCCGGCGCCGTTAATATCTCCTTCGGGGATATAGCCAAGAATGGCACCCTGAACGCTCTACCCAGAGACAGAAAGATTGTCGTCTACTGCTATACTGGCCACTCCGGTAGCCAGGCCACCGCGATACTGGGTGCCCTGGGCTTCGACGTGGTTAACCTCCTTCATGGTATGAGCTCCTGGACCAAGAATACCGAAGTGGCTCCAAATAGGTTTACCCCGGAAAAGCGCCAGGATTTTACATTTGAAACCACACCCAATCAAGCCACAGAGACCTATGCCTTCCCCGCCATAGATAAAACGGTCAGAGGCGCGGCGCAGGCCTATACCAAACCCAAGAATATCACCAGTGAAGACCTCTTCCTGCTGCTTAATGACGATGATGTTGGCAATGACCCCTTCATTATCAGTGTCCGTAAGCCAGAAGACTACGCCAAGGGTCATGTACCAAGCGCCGTTAATTTTGGTTTCACGGCATTGGCCCAGAAGGATACGTTAGCCAAACTTCCTCCTGAGCGGCCGATTGTGGTTTACTGCTACACTGGTCATACCGGGTCGCAGGCAACCGCCTTGCTGAACATGCTTGGCTATGACGCCACCAACCTGTTATTTGGCATGTGCTCCTGGACTCAAAATACGGAGGTCGGCCCTAAATGCTTCAATAATGAGACCGACTCTAAGGACTATGATTTTGAGCTGGCTCCAAATGTCTTTGTCCCCGAGGAAGAACCGGTTATACCGACAGAGGAAGAGCCTGTCACCGTACCCGAGGAAGCATTGGTAATGGCGGGAGACACCTGTGTTGCTTGTCACACCAATCAAGCCATTCTCAAGAAAGTGGCCACACCGGAAGAGGTGACAAAATCAGCGGCAACCACGGGTGAAGGCTGAGGAGGCGAGTTGCCTCCGTTGGAGGTATGGGAAAAGGTCTGGGTCAAGGATGCCAATTTCCTCGAAAGTACCCACGGTAAGGTAGGTTGTGTTATCTGCCACGGCGGCGACAGCCAGCAAGAGGATAAGGAGCTGGCGCACACGGGTCTGGTAATCGACCCGTCCGACGGCAACTGTAACACCTGCCACAAGGAGACCGCCCTGGCGCACGAAGTATGCGCCCACGCCACGTTGAGCGGATTTAAGTCCGCCCTTGAAGCCAGAGGGGGTGATATATCAGAAGGTTCGCCGCTGGATACGGCATTTGAGAATCATTGCCAGGAGTGTCACACCACCTGCGGCCAGTGCCATGTTAGCCGACCGGACGAGCTGGAAGGCGGCCTGGTTTCCGGTCATGAATTCCGCGAGACTCCCTCCATGCAGTATAACTGCGTCGCCTGCCACGGCTCCCGCGTTGGCGACGAATACCTGGGTAAAAATG
>CAYPYL010000060.1:0-6875 GCA_964414605.1 uncultured Dehalococcoidaceae bacterium | reverse complement strand
GATGGCGGAGGGGTGGGGCGGCAGCTTCTTCGGCGAGGACGGCGTCCGCATGAGGCTCGATCAACGCCGGCAGGGTCCTCCGCAGAAATAATCGGCGGATATAGCGGAGTAGATTTTAATACGAAAATGACTTTCCCGGCCTTTTCTTCAGGGAGGAGGCCGGGTCTCCATTTTATAATGTACTCCGCAAAACCAGTAGTATGAAAATAAAAACCGATTTCATAATCGGCGGTCTGGTGAGGAGAATATGAGTAAAAATGACGGATTAAGAACAGTGCTGGATCCCAGGGGACAGCCCAGCGGCATCTTCGGACGCAGTCTTGACCCTGATAACCCCTGGGCCATTCACGACCCCGTCAACCAGCCAAGAGATACGGCTGAAACACTGGGTGCCCTGAAAATGGCGCCGCGACTCGATAGTCTGGAAGGCAAGACCGTTTACCTGGTCAATACCGGTTTTGC
This sequence comes from uncultured Dehalococcoidaceae bacterium, assembly GCA_964414605.1. Classification (GTDB taxonomy): domain Bacteria; phylum Chloroflexota; class Dehalococcoidia; order Dehalococcoidales; family RBG-16-60-22; genus JAFGPF01. The sequence goes on along the minus strand of CAYPYL010000060.1, from coordinate 6,413 downwards.
CGGCGCTAAGGAATTTATGGAAGAACTCCAGGAGTGGTTTAAGCGCAACCTGCCCTCAGTGAAGACCGAGTTGCGCCACAAGAAGACCAGCATGTTCAGCCATGAACCCGAGCTGTGGAAAGAGATAAAAGAAAACGGTGACGCCGTAGTCTTCGGCGTCGGCGGGTGAGACGGCTGTTCGGCGAGTATCGCCGATTTTTCCCGGACGATGGAGGGCATCTACGGTGTGCCCACGGCCCCTATCGTTACCGCCCGCTTCGCGGACTATGTCCAGCGTGACAATCGGAGCCACGGTATGGACCTCCGCTGGACCTTCCCGCCCTATCCCGTTGGCTGGGTCCCCCGCGAGACCCTGCAAGGCTACATTAAGGGTAACGACCCGATTTCAGGCGCATCCCTCATGGATGAGGTTATCTCCGCACTCACCCAGCCGCTAACGGAAGCAGAGAAGAATTATAAGGCGGAAAAGAGACCGGAGTGGCCGCGTTTGCTCGAACCGGATACGGAGGAAAATCTCCACCGAATCTTCCTGGAAAGCGGCTGGACGGACGGTCTGCCTATCATCCTGCCCACCGAAGAGCGCGTGGCGGAGATGCTCACCGGCACCGACCACGCCCCCGATGAGTATGTTGGAATGATGTCCATCACCACGCACGAGGAGCGACTCAAGTACACGGTGGAGAAAGTCGCGGCCATCGCCGTCATGGCGGGTGCCAGGCCGGAGCACTTCCCCGTCATCCTGGCGCTGGGCGCCTCGGGGCGACCTTCCATTCCCAGCTCGACCACCTCGTGGGGGAGTATGATGGTGGTCAACGGCCCCATCCGCAACGAAATCGGCATGAACAGCGGTCTCGGCGCCTTGAGTCCTGTCAATTACGCCAATTCCGTTATCGGTCGGGCCTGGACGCTGATGAGTATCAACTTCGGAGACGTTAGACCTGGCGCCACGCTCACGGCCAGCACTGGAAACACCGCCAATTACAGCAACATGTGCTGCGCGGAGAACGAGGAATTGAGTGTCTGGGAGCCTTTCCATGTACGCAAGGGGTATAAAGCGGGGGAAAGTACGGTCAGCCTTTTCCGGGGCTGGAACATCCTCAACTTTAACACCGGACCGGCCCAGCGGATGTTGGAGGTCATCAAGAGTATCAGCGGGCCCTTTGGTGGTGCGTTTACGTTCGTCTGCGACCCGCTCGTAGCCAAGAGCCTCAAACATGACGAAGGCTACGACGACCCTGCGAAACTTAGCGAGTGGCTCGTGAATGAATTGAACTTCCCTTTCAAGCGACCGGAGATGATAAACTTCGTCATCGTCGGCGGAGAAATGAACCCGATGTGGATTACCACCGATTTCATCTATTTCCAGACGGCGGTAATCGACCCGTGGATTCCCAAAGCTGGTGTCAAGAAAGATAAAAAACCGCTCCGGATGCCGGAAGCGGTAATGTGCAAGGACGGTTCCTGCGGGATTTCCCGCTAGACCAGACCGGCGTAAATAATACGTGGTAGATGGGAGAAAAGAGACTATGGATAATGTGAAAGGGAAAACAGCCTTTATCACCGGCGGCGCCAGCGGCATCGGACTCGGCGTTGCCAAGGCCTGCGTCAAATACGGTATGAAGGTCGTCATTGTCGATATGCGTCAGGCCGCCCTGGACGAGGCGATGGCCTATTTCAAAGAAAAAGGCGGTGAAGCCCACCCCATCAACCTGAATGTTACCGACCGCGAAGCGTACGCGCGCGCCGCCGACGAGGCGGAAGCCGCCTTCGGGAATATACACGTGTTGGTCAACAACGCCGGCGTCGGCTCCGGCGGCGGTCCTATTGAGAAACTGACTTACAAAGACTGGGACTACAGCATGGGCGTCAACGTGGGTGGTGTTATCAACGGCATTATGACGATTGTTCCCCGCATGCTGAAACACGGCGAAGGCGGGCACATCGTCTCCACGTCCTCGACGTGCGGCTATATAGGCTCGAGTTTTTTCACTATCTACTGCACGACCAAGTACGCCGTGACCGGCATGATGGAATCCCTCGCCACGGAGCTCCAGGACAAGAATATAGGAGTATCGGTACTGATTCCCGGGCCGACAATGGGCAACCTCGGCCAGTCTTCGTTCGAGAACCGCCCCGACCACTTGAGGAACGAGGGAGAGACCTGGCCGCCCCAGCCACCTCCCGGACAGAAAGGCCGGCCACAGCGGCCTCCGGGAGACTTCAGAATCGTTGCCATGGACCCGGTGGAGACCGGCGAGCGTGTGATGAGGGCTATCAGGCGCAACGACCTCTTTATCCATACCCACCCCGAGTTCCGGGACGGCTATATCGCGCGTCACAATGCCGTTATCCGGGCTATCCCCGACGAGCCGCGTAACAAAGCGCGCTGGGAGATTATGAAGAATTTCGGGACGATAATATATAACGATATTTATGATAAACAGAAAGAGGTAGGACCTCCGGACTGGAATACTGATTGATATAGCTCTGTCAGCAACCCGGCGGAATGACCCCCAAGCGGTCATTCCCTGTCCTCAATGTGGGATTATTCAAGTAGCTGAAGAGTCTTGGTGATGTAATCCGGGTCGCCGAACAGGGTGAATCTTGCTTTGCTTTCTTTTTCAAGGAAGTCGTAATTAAATCTTGCCACCGGCAGGCCATTCTCTCGGCTGTTTATCACTTTGACCAGCTTTTCGTAAATCTGTAGTCCCTCTTTGGCGTTTTTGCAATAATAATCGATAATAGCGCAGATTTGAATCTTGCCTTGAATATCTGCATTGATGCCGTCGATGAAGTCCATGATTTGCTGTCTGTTATTACTTGAAAAATCGTTTAAAAAACTACTATTTTTAAACAGCCGTTTGATATTTTCCATCGTGAACCTCCACTGGCCTCCTATTTTCTGGCCCTGCAGACTCCCGTCTTTCAGGTAATTCCTGATGGTGCGGGATGTTAACGCGGTAATGTTCGCTATGTCCTCTACCGTGTAAAGCTTCTCGAACTCGTTCATTGCGGTCCTCCTGGTAATTTTGTTTTGCTCTTTTATATTTCATTATATTTCATAAATTTTCATAAGTCAATACATAATTTCATAAAATAACATATATGCGCACATATATTCATTTTATACCGGATTGTTGAATGAAGGCCGTCTGCCTCCTTTCGCGCCTGATTATAGCTACCAAACGGTAATCCGGCGGGAATCAAAATCATATTGCCCCAAAAGAGTGGTAGAATATAGAGAGCTGGTGAATAGAATTGAGGAGTTAATGATATGACCTGGGAATATAAAGTGGTCCAGGGACCGAAGGAAAGACACCTTAGCAGGATAATTTCTGAAGCGGAACTGGACAAGTTCGATAAACAGGGATGGGAACTGGTGACTGCCCTTACCACTACAGGTGGTGTCGTTGGCACGGGGTCGCAGGAGCACGAACGAATATTCTACATATTCCGCCGTGCCGCGCAATGAGAATATTGTCCAGGTAATCGGATAATAAATACTCCCCCGATTAGTTAATTATTACCGTATAAAAAGAGACATGGGCTGCGGATATCCGCAGCCCATGTACGTTTCGCAGACTAAATAATACTTATCTGCTATCTCTTACTTTGCGGAAGCAATCGCTGCAATATACCGGTCTACCCTGGCTGGGTTCGAAAGGTACCTGGGTTTCCTTGCCGCAATCGGCGCACACCGCGGGGAACATCTGGCGGGGTCTGTAACTGCCGCTGGAGCCGTATCTCTCGGTTTTCCTTGCCTGACGGCATTCGGGACAGCGTTTGGGTTCGTTGGTGTAGCCTCTCGACTGGAATTGCTCCTGTTCCTCGGCGCTGAAGGTAAAAGAAGTACCGCAATCGGAACATTCGAGGGTCTTGTCCGTGAAAGTCATTAGATGACCTCCTCTCTCAATCATTTAGTTAGAGCTTGGGCCATCCAATACTTGATATAGGTTTTTGACGAATTCTAAGAAGTTTGTATCAGCCTAAACTTGAACTATGTATATATTATATATTAAAAAAAACTATTTAGCAAATTGATAATCTAAACCGGCTTCCACCCCCGGCTAACTGCCACTGGTGGAGCCGGGATTACAACAGGCGGCACTTTTTCTGTGTATTTTCTACCGGGTTTAGTTACCCCGTGTGTGTAAAGCATGCTTGATAAAAGGCGGAGGCCGCTTGCCTCCTTTTAGCATACGTTTTTTCAATCCCTTGAGGACAACGTAATCCATCGGCCAGATTGAAATTCAAGACAATATTGTGTTTAACTAAAAGTAGCTTAAAATAACTAAGAAAATATGAGAGGGAGATGCAAATGGCTGATACAAAATACGGTAAATATTTCCTAAGAGAGCCCTGGGGAATACCTAACCCGATTGACCCCCAGGGGCCGACGTACATAGGGATAGGGCAGAAAGCCCCCGTAGAAGGGTGGGACGAGCCGCTTACCCAGGTCCTGCGCCCCATTTATAGACCCTTCAAGATGATACCCGATGGGCACCGGCATTCCGTTGCCGAAATCCTGTATTTTATCGGCGGCGACCCGATGAATTTTAAGGAATTCGAGGCTGAAGTGGAGTTCGTGATGGGTGAGGGTGAGGAAGCGGAGACCCATATTATCACCACTACCACGTGGGTGTATGTCCCCGGTAACGTGATGCATTGCCCTCTGGACTTCAAGAGGGTGGATAAGCCGATTATGTTCGGGCATATAATGTTTGCCCCGACCTTCGATTCGACTATCGTAGGCAAAAACCCGCTCAAGCGGTGATAATAAATACGGCGGGTATAGAGCGTATCATGTCACGGTAACGACCGCGCGGAACGGCGAGGCGTTATTGATTGAGAATAAAAGTGGAGCTGAGGTATCAATAGGTAGAACTTTTTCGACCTCGTTTGCTTTAACACTCTAGTAGTTCTATTCTTCGCGTAGCCCAATCTACTATTTCGTGACATTACCTAGCACTTAAAATTAGTGCCTCTGTTTTTCAAATCAAGGTTCTAGCTTAATCTTTGAGTAAGATCATCTATCGTCAGAAATTTCCCGGTAGTCTCTATTTGATGAACCAGTCCAACAACTAAAGAATTAACCGGGGTTGGAATGCCATTCTTCTTTCCTATGTTCACGATTTCCCCATTCAAGTAATCAACTTCCGTACTCGTTCCTCTTTTGATACTTTGCAGGGTGGAACCGAGCACCGGTACTTTACCCAGCGATTCGGCTATCTTTTTTAGCTGGGTTGATGCAGTTGGCAGTGACTCTCTAGCCATTGTTTCTATCGGTTCCATCGGGAAACCCGGTACGTTCGCGGTCTTGATTCCGGCTGCTTTGATGACTTTCAGGCCTTCTTTCAACAGGCTGATGGCTAATTCTCTGACCTCTGGGTATTGATAGCTATCCTGATACGACAATCCGGTAATCGCCGGGACGGCCGTCTGCAGATTCCAAATGAGCTTGGTCCAGTGCGCAGCACGAATATCTTCACTTATATCCGTACCTATTGCTTTATTAAGTAATACTGAAAGAGTCTGTAATCGGCTCGCCTTGTTGCCGAAGGGCTCTCCTATGAGGAGGGCTGTCTTGCTGAATGGGATAGAGTATGATGCTTTACCCGGTTCGAGGAACTGACCATTAAATGTAACAACGCTGCTGATGATATTCTCTTTTCCCAAAAGCCCGGCTGCCTGGTCGTCGCTCTGAACCCCGTTTTGCATGGTAACTACCTGACCGCCTAATAGAAATCGCTGCGTTTTCGTGATTGAAGACACCACATCTTGGGCTTTTACAGTTATCAAGGCCAAATCCGGTTTGAAATCAAGATTCTCTGTAGCCTTAACCTTAACTACAATTCTCTCGGGTCCTCCCTCAAGGATCAACCCGTTTTGGTTTATTGCATCAATATGAGGTTTGCGGCCTATTAGAGTGATGTCTTCCCCAGTTTTGGATAAGAGACCACCGATTACACTCCCAATAGCCCCCGCACCAATGATAGCTATTCTCATAATGGCGCCTCCTCCTCCAACCTTGGCTATCATTTTGGTCTTTGGGTGACAAAGGTGATAGTCTCATCTTTTGGTATTGTACTCATTAGAAGATTGGTTAGCAAATGCTCGAATTAAACAAATGATCCCAACTATTTGATAACAATTTGAGTGATGGTGAATTAAAATTAACCCAAGTAGGTGAGTTCTACCTTTTGATACCTTAGGTGGTTCATTTTGAAGCTAAGTGGAGCCGGCGAGATTCGAACTCGCTACCTTTTGACTGCCAGTCAAACGTTCTCCCAAGTGAACTACGGCCCCGTGTACGCATTTTTAATTTAGCATAAATAATAGCTGGCTGGCAAGAACAAACGTATACGGCTTGTTTATTCCTTCGCCCCCGCTGTTTATGCTGTGTTTACACCGGT
>CAYPYL010000059.1:0-6894 GCA_964414605.1 uncultured Dehalococcoidaceae bacterium | reverse complement strand
CCGTATCGACAAGGGCAGTTTTTTCTCCTCTAATCAAGAAGATCAAGATTCCGCCCAGTCCGGAAACGTCTATCGCTGTAACCTTCGGGTGAATGTCCATTTCGCCTCCTGGTGCCAGGTATTTGGTATCAATTCATTATCAAGATTATGGTTTATTATAATCCTGCTATTTTAATATGTCAATACATAGATTGTTATTGTAATAAATGTTAGTATTTAGACAAATATTCTCTTCCATAATACAATTATACATTAATAGAATAAGCTGGCTCGCAAGGCTGGATTAAAAGGCATCCGTTTACACGATGCCCGGCATAGCCACGCATCTTTAATGCTCAAGCAGGGAGTGCATCCTGAAATAGTCCAAGAAAGACTAGGGCATTCTAGTATACAGATAACCCTTGACACTTACAGCCATGTAGCACCAGGGCTTCAAGAAGCTGCCGCTAATGGCTTTGATGACTTCCTCCGCCCTCGTGCCAATGAACCCGCTAAAACGAATGGTTAGCAATCTGTTAGCTAAAATGAAAAATCCCTCGTAATCTTTTACTGATTCGAGGGATTTTAGCTTTAGAATTGGTAGCGGGGGTTGTTTAATAGATGGAACTTTCCGGGCGGAGTTTGCGTTTGTTTAGTAGAGGCCGTTGGAATCAAGGCATTGCCTCGTAAACTTTTTATCCGTGGGCACGCTGCCGGGGCGGGTTTCCCCGTAGGGGTAGTACTTTATAAAGCCCAGGGACGTGCCGTTATTTATCTTGAGCTTTAGATTTCCTTCGCCTTTTCCAGCCCAGCAATTCCAGTAAATCGCCGATAATACTGTCCTGCTGCATCTCGTGCCGGAGCGGCATATCGGGGTCGATTCGGTACCTAAGACGCCGTCCTTCTCTCTTCTTGGTTATGTAATCGTCGGCCTCGAGGTCGTTGATGATATTGCGTGTGGCTTTTTCCGTGATGCCTATCGTGGACGAAATTTCACGGGCGGTAATGCGGGGCTGCTGGGCTATCAGGCACAACACCAGGGCATGATTGGTCAGAAACTTCCATCCCGCCATGATTACACCTCATCGATTTTATCTTCGTCGCCTTGGTAATTATTTCCTTTAAAAATTGGTGATAAAACCTATTGACAATTTGTACCATAGATGTATAATTATATTTAGGAATTATAATTCCTGTATATTATAACAGGAATTTATGGTTATTTCAAGAGGTTCGAGGGAATTATCGGAAAAATAACCTTCCGGCTATAAAGAAGGAGTGTTGAGACATTAACAAGTGAATACAGTACCGGTGGCAGTCAAGCCTGAAAATACCTCCACATCCCCCGGAGTCACCACGAAACCCCGGCTTCATAAGGAAGCCAGCGAGGAGCCCCCTGGTAAACCGGTTATTATCCCGGAACCAGAGGAAGAACCTCCCGGTAAAAGCGCCGCCGGTAGATATAGATTCTTTCCCGGCGTACCCGATGTTTGCTGGAACGACTGGAAATGGCACTTCCGCAACCGAATCACCACGGTTGAACAACTTTCCCATCTGATAGCTCTGTCAATAGAGGAGCAGAGGCAACTCAAGCTGGTTGCCGAACGTTATCCCCTCTCCATAACCCCTTATTATCTATCGCTCATCGACCCGGATAATCCTGACGACCCCGTCAGAAAGCAGGCGGTCCCGTCTGTCCTGGAGATGACGTTGAGCGCCGTTGGCAGGGAAGACCCGCTGGCGGAAAAAGAGGACTCCGTGGTGCCCGGCCTGGTGCACCGCTACCCGGACAGGGTGCTTATGGTGCTTACCGATATCTGCCCCATGCTCTGCCGCCACTGCACACGCAAGAGGGAATGGCGGTACGGCGGCTGGGTGCGTCCCCCCGCCGAAATCGAGACCATGCTGGACTATTTGCGCAGACATGGTGAAGTAAGGGATGTTGTAGTCTCCGGCGGCGACCCCCTGACGCTTTCCACACGCCATCTGGAAGATATCATCTCGAAGATACGCGCCATCAAGAATATCGAAATTATCCGTATCGGCAGCAGGTTCCCCGTGGTACTGCCGCAGCGTATTGACGACGAGCTGTGCGCCATGCTGTCGAAGTACGGCCCAATCTGGCTGAATACTCACTTCAACCACCCGCACGAGATTACGCCGGAATCGGCGGCCGCCTGCGACCGTCTGCTACGTGCCGGAGTGCCGGTCAATAACCAGTCCGTCCTGCTGCGCGGCGTTAACGATAACGTCGAGACCATGACGAAGCTGTGCCAGGGCTTACTGAAAATCAAGGTACGCCCGTACTATCTCTTCCAGTGCGACGAGGTGCAGGGTACGGAACATCTCCGCACGCCGGTGGAGACCGGGGTGAAGATAATAGAAGGCATGCGCGGGCATACCTCCGGGCTGGCCGTGCCGACCTTCGTCGTCGACCTGGTGGACGGCGGCGGCAAGGTGCCGCTGCAGCCTAACTACGTGCTTTCCATGAACAAGGACGAGCTGCTGCTGAAAAATTACGAAGGCAAGATATTCCGCTACCGCAACCCCGGCCCGCAGAAACGCAGGGAGGACGTAACGGCCGCACCGGTAAGTGGTGTCGTCGAGAGCCTGTTGGCGGACGCCGATGCGGCGGACAAGGTGCCGGTTCCCGTAAGGAATAAAAGGAGAAGCTGATGATAGTAGGATTGTCCTACGACCTTAAAACGGCCGTCGACGGGCGGTATACCGTTGATGACGCTTTAGAAGAATACGATTCGCCGGAAACGGTGGAAATAATTACCGCTGCTCTGGAATCCAGGGGACATGGGGTCGTCAGGCTGGGTGGTGGGGAACAGTTCCTTGATAATGTCCGGCGTGAAAAAGTGGATATCGTCTTCAATATCGCCGAGGGCCGGGGCAGCTATCGCAGTCGGGAAGCCCAGGTGCCATCTATTCTGGAAATGCTGGATATACCTTACACCGGCTCCGACCCGCTGTGCCTGGCGGTATGTCTGGACAAACCTGTCACCAAGAAACTGGTGGCGGCGGAAGGCGTTATCACCCCGAAATGGCTGGTGCTCGATAACAAGGAAGAATTATTTAAGATAGTCCGGGGAGGCTTTTCGTTTCCAGCGATTGTCAAGCCGGCTTACGAGGGCTCCAGCAAAGGCATCCGCGTGACTTCCGTAGCGCACGATATCGATGAAGCGGCGGATGAAGTAAAAAGACTCCTGCACGATTATCATCAGCCGGTGATGGTCGAGGAATTTATCGACGGCGACGAGGTAACCGTGGGAATCGTCGGCAACTCACCTCCGGGAGTAGTGGGCTTGATGCGCGTTTTGCCGAAAAACAAGGTAGAGCATTTTGTTTATTCCGTGGAAGTAAAGCGCGACTACATGAATCAGGTCGAATATGAATGCCCCGTTAACTTGCCGGAAGAAGTGCTTGCCAGACTGGAATCCGCCAGCCTGAAAGTCTTCAAGACCCTGGGTTGCCGGGATTTCTCCCGTATCGACTTCCGGGTAGGCCGTAACGGCACGCCTTACTTCATAGAAATAAATCCGCTGCCCGGACTGGGCGTCTACAGCGACCTGATAATCATGGCTCTCAAGCTCGGGTGGACTCACGACGGACTGATTAACGCTGTACTTGATGCCGCCCTCCAGAGGTATGCGCAATGCGTCATCGTATAGCCATCGTTTACAACCGGCCGCTGCCCTCCCGCTATGATAAAACATACGAGGGGAAAGCCGTACTGGGTGTGCTTCCCTGTGTGACCGCCGTACACCGGGCCTTGATTGAACTCGGCCACTATGTTACCGTAATTGCTCTTTCGCCGCCTGACGAGCAGGTCAGGAATATTCTCACGTCGCTGGATGTTGACCTGGTGTTCAACCTTTTTGAGGGTTTTCCCGGAGAACCTCAAACGGAAGCCGTAGTCCCGGAGATTTTAGCCGGGATGGGTATGCCTTTCACCGGCAGCCCGGCTCCGGTGTTGAAGCTGGCTCTGGACAAGGCTAAGGCAAAAAAGCTGCTCTTAACCGAAGGCATACCCACGCCGGATTTCCAGCTGCTTAGTCCTCAAAAAATGAGACTATTCAGACTCAAGTATCCCTGTATTGTTAAGCCTGTCGGCGAGGATGCCAGCCACGGGATTACCGCCGAAAGCGTGGTCAACGATTTTTCTTCGCTTGAAAAACGCGTGAAAGCGATAAGTGACCTGTACGATGAGCAGGCGCTCGTCGAGGAATACATCGGCGGACGTGAATTTAATGTTACCGTCATCGGCAATGCGCGTTATACCGTATTACCCGCCTCGGAGATAGTTTATTCGCTGCCCCCGGAAATGCCGGCGTTGCTTACGTTTGAAGCTAAATGGGAACCGGAAAGCGTCTATTATCAGGGGACGAAGGTAGTCTGTCCGGCGGAAATTACCCGTAAAGAACAAATATCCGTTCATGATACTGCCCTGGCAGCTTATCGTTTACTCGGTTGTTCCGGCTATGCCCGGGTGGATATGCGCATGGACGAGAAGAAAAACCTGAACGTCATCGAAGTCAATCCGAACCCGGATATTTCCCCCGGGGCCGGCGCGGCGCGCCAGGCTGCAGCCGCCGGCATGAGTTATACGAAGTTCATCGATACAATCGTAAGACTGGCACCGGAGAAAAAAAGACATGGCTGTAAAAATCAGAAAAATGAACGCCACCGACAGACCAGCGCTGGTACGTATTCTAAAACACACGCCTGAATTCAAGACCTATGAAGTAACGGTAGCGGAAGAGGTCATCGATAGCTACCTGCACGACCCCAAAGGGTCCGGATATCATATCCTCGTCGCCGAGGGTAATCCTGCTCCCACCGGTTACGTATGTTACGGGCCTACGCCCTGCACTCACGGAACCTGGGATATCTACTGGATAGCCGTGGATCGGGAGGGGAGGGGGCAGGGTATCGGCGCGGCCCTCACCAGGTCTGCGGAGGCGGCTGTACAGAAAGCCCGGGGCAGGATGATATTAATCGAGACTTCCTCGACCACGATATACGAGAAAGCCCGGCGTTTTTATCTCGGACGCGGTTATGAAATAGTCGGTCGTGTTCCGGACTTCTACGCGCCCGGAGATGACAAATTAATCCTGCAAAAGCGTCTGCAGTAACGCAGGGTTATTGTGCAGGGGAGAAGCTAAACACATGTTCCGCATTAGACGAGTCTACGATGATATAACTCCGGCTAACCAGGATGCCATATCCCAGGTGCAGGAGATTTTACGCACGCAGTTTCCTCTCTTATCAAAGAGGGATATTAAAAAACTGCCGGAGCAGCTCCGCAACCCTATGAAGTATCGTTTTCGCTCCATTTTGTTCATCGCTGAAGGCGAGAGGGGACATGTGGACGGGTTTGCCCTGCTTTTCCACGAACCCGCTCTGCATTTCTGTTATCTGGACTATATCTCCGCCGGTGTGCAGAAAACGGGTGGGGGTATAGGGGGTGCCCTCTACGAAAGGATACGCGAGGAAGCGCTCGACCTTGAGACAATCGGGTTATTCTTCGAATGCCTGCCGGACGACCCGGCCTTAAGTCGCGACCCGGTTATCAGGAAGCAGAACGCGGCGCGCCTGCGTTTCTACGAGCGTTACGGGGCCCGTCCCGTCATCAATACCGCCTACGAGACACCTCTCAAGCCCGGCGGCGATAACCCGCCATACCTGGTTTATGACGACCTGGGACAGGAAATAGAACTCCCCCGCGATACGGCAAAGGAAATCGCCAGGGCTATTCTGGAGCGGAAATACCGGGGCGTTTGCCCTCCCGAGTATGTTGAAGCGGTTATAGAATCTTTCAAGGACGACCCCGTCCAATTGAGAAAGCCGAAATACGTCAAGAAGCCCCCCGTGCCCGTCAGCCGCACCACGCGCGCCGACCGGCGTATCAGACTGGTGATTAATGACCGCCACTGGATTCACCACGTCGAGGAGCGCGGCTACGTGGAGTCGCCGGTACGGATAGATGTAATCATGGCGGAACTAGACAAGACCGACCTGTTTCAAAAGGTGCCGGTCCGCCACCACTCGGAAAAACATATAAAGGCTGTCCACGACCACGGATTCGTCGACTATTTATGGAAGGTCTGCACCAGGCTTGACGAGGATACGGCGATATATCCTTACGTCTTCCCGGTGCGCAACCGGACGCGTCCGCCCAAGGACCTGCCTATACGTGTGGGGTATTACTGCATCGATACGTTTACGCCGCTGACCGGCAACGCCTATCTGGCGGCAAAAAGGGCGGTCGATTGTGCCCTTACGGCGGCTAAAAAGGTCCTCGAAGGGTACCGGCTGGCCTATGCCCTGGTAAGGCCGCCCGGCCACCATGCCGAGCCGGCCAACTTCGGCGGCTTCTGCTATTTCAATTCGGCGGCGGTGGCGGCCCACCTTCTTAGCAATTATGGGAAAGTGGCTATACTGGATGTGGACTATCACCACGGCAACGGCACGCAGGAGATATTCTACGAGCGTTCCGACGTTCTGACCATCTCGATCCACGGCCTGCCGCGCTATACTTACCCCTATTTCAGCGGCTTTAAGAGTGAAAAGGGGCGGGGCGCCGGCAGGGGTTTTAATGTTAATATGCCTTTACCGGAGAACATCGGCGGCGAGACGCACCGCGAGGCTCTGCGGGAGGCACTGAAAAGGATAACCAGGTTCCGTCCCAGGTATCTTGTGGTTACTTTGGGGCTGGATACTGCCAAGGAAGATCCCACCGGCAGCTGGACACTGGAAGCGGCGGATTTTGAAGAGATGGGGAATATGATAGGTTCTCTGCGCCTGCCAACCCTTGTCCTACAGGAAGGCGGCTACGATACCCGGGTGCTCGGAATCAACGCCCGGTACTTCTTCACGGGACTATGGCAGAGCGTCTACCAGCAGTAG
>CAYPYL010000058.1:0-6965 GCA_964414605.1 uncultured Dehalococcoidaceae bacterium | reverse complement strand
CCAGCCGGGAGCTTAGAAGAGATATCAATTACCGTGTCTATGGGTGCTCCGGACTGTCCTCCCGCATTGGATGCATCAGCACTCTCTTCCGCTGTAATAAAGGTGGTGCGAGGACCTCCGGAATCATCATCTTCACTATCAGAATCTTCGTCTTTATCCCTATGGCCCGTTTGCCCTGTCGCATTGAGAGCTGCCCCTCTCCCTATAATGCCGGCACCTTGATCAAGAGCTGAACCTGTGATGTATGTAGCTGTATTCACCACGGTATCTCTTGCCTCTGCAGCAGCATCACGCTCCGACTCGGCTACCGCTTCAGCACCTTCGTGTGTGGCCCTCACACTGGCGATTTGTATATTGGTTAAGGCATCCTGGTCTTGATTTTTGATATTCTGGAGAGCGTCACTAGCATCCGTACTAAGGCTTCGTTCATCTTGAGTAGCGCCTGGAGCTGAAGGACCAGCATCCTCTCCTGTATCAGGTACAGATACATTTGTATCCGGCGTGGGGCCACTATCGCCGGTGGTGTCATATTTATCGGTGTCGGTTTCGGCATTTCTTAAGCCGTCTACGCTGGTCCCGGTACCACTGCTGGTATCTGTGTCCCCATCTTGGGATGCATCGCTTGGGCTTGTGTCACTCACTTTGTCCGCACAAATGTCGGCCAAAATCGGTACGTCGTAAGAGGACATCATCTTGGTGGTGGCAGCATTCTGGGCCGCCCGTATAGCGTAAATCCCCTTGGGCTCCAAAGTGGTGCAACTTCCGCCTATCAAATCGGCCAAAAGTTCAGCGGCCTTGTTCACCTTGCCCACCGTAGTCCCTTTGGCGCTGTAACCTTTATTGACACCGGCTCTAAAGGAGCTTGCCAACCCTGCGGCGTCGCATTTCCTGGATCTGAAGCTTTCCACGACCCCTCTAAGACTGGAGAATTTGGCTTCATTGCCTGCCAACAGAGTATCGTCCCCCATCGCTCCTCTTAAGGCATTGATTTCACCCAGTAGTTGGTTGCACTTGCCTTCTAATGCGTTGTTAGCAGCTTCCGCCGGTTTAAGATAAGAGCCGTCAAAATCATCTACATGTTTGTGAGCCTTGTTGGCTTCGTTAAAGACTTCCTCTTTCTTGTCAGGCATGGATTTCAGTTCCGCATCAGCCATGATGGCTTTATTCTTGCAGTCCGTGACCGCCTGGGCTTTGGTATCGGCTAAACTGGCCTTCTGCACGATACCCCGGTGCAGGCCTTTTATGGCATCGTAGCCGGCTTTAACCCTTTCGGCCTCCTCCGGTGAGCTGCAGTTGGTGGCCAAGGTACGGGCTGTATCCGAACCGCCTTTTAAGGTGTTCGCCCAGCCCTCGATTTGTCCCCTAATTGTTTCAAGTTCGGAGTTGATTGAAGCGGCATTAGCGCAACAGCTGAGCGCCTGATCCGCCTGGGAAAAGACGCCCGGTATTTTTTCCGCCATTTGCAGGGCACTGGCGCCATATTTTTGAGCGTCGGCGGCAACAGCAGCCAGCGCCGCGCAAGGCCCCTTGATCTGATCGGCCAGTGGTGTGAGCTGGGACTCAATTTTCGTGTTCAACGCGCTGATCAAGCCTGCGATCCGCTGCCGGTTCTGTTCGGACTGGTTCTGCCGCTGATCGTATGCCGCGGTTCGCTGCTGGTAGTCCTGCCACTGCTGGACGGCCTCCACACCGGCTTGATAGATATGGTACCCCCCCACACCTGCGGCCAGTATAATGGCCCCGGTCGGTCCAACAACCGTGACGATGGCCGTACCGACGGCATATCCGGCAGCAAGTTCTTTCGCACAGTCGGCAACGCTTTTGCCCTGCGCCTTGCAGTTTGCAAGCTGCAACGCCGTCAGCGTAAGCGCCACCTTTCCCCCGTGCTGCTGCATAAATTGGGAAACCCGACCCGGCGGCCCCGAAATGAATTGCTGCAAGCGGGAGGGGCCATAATTGCGAAGCGAGTTGACCAGCCTTCTGGGGTCGCCGCCATTCTGCCGGTAGTAATTGATTGCCCGTTGAACCTCGGGGTTGTTCATATTAACGCGTCGGTCACGGACGAGATAGTGAGCCTCTTGCCAGGCGGAAATCTGCTCGGTTTTGGCAGCTCCGCCGGATTGAAACCACGTCCCGTAAGTACCGGTTTTGTTCGGGTCGATCATGTGGCGGGTGCCGGCATGGGTAACCTCATGATGGATCGTGGCCGCGTGACGGACTGGATTTGACCGACCGGCGGAGTAAATTTGGACTCCGGCCTTAGGGTCATACGTGCCCAGTGTACTGTTCGGCATATAGGGGGTTCCGGGCTTGTGCGTCGCTTTATCAATATTTCCATAGATTGGATGCATCTGACCCGGCGCCTCATGGGGAATCCGGTCGGAAACGTTAAGGTCTATACTTCCCATGGGTGTGTAAGGGCTGGCGGGGCTCATGACAGGGGGGGCAGGAGAAACCGGCATGTTGTTAATAATGGCGGTTTGTGCACCTGTCGTCATAATGTCATTTTCTTCGCGGGTCCCAAAAGGGTCGATGAATTTGTTGGGATTGTTCAGGACGAAAAGGTATGGATTTAACGCACGCGGGTCCTGAATCGATCCGGATACCGGATCCGCAGACATAAAGCGGCCTACGCTTGGATCGTAATACCGTGCCCGGAAATGGTAGAGGCCGGTTTGACGGTCATAGACACGCCCGTTGAATATGAAAGGGTTGGGAACCGTGTCAGAAGTCGATGACACGGCGCCAAAAGCATCGGTTTTATAGACGGTTGCAACCTTTCCGGCCGAATCGCTCAGAAAGGCGATGCTCCGATTGGTCTTGGCGTGATAATAATACAGCTGATCGGCCCAAGCCATTGCAAGCGGCTGGTCGACACCCGGCAGGTGCAGGTAGTTTATCCGGGTTTTCAGATCGCCGTCCAGTTCGGCGATCAGGTTTACCCCGTCGCTTACGAACCACGTCAATCCGCTTGGGTCCTTGCGCCAGATCCGCTGACCGCTGGGGGAATAACCAAAACTGACTTCCTTACCGTCTGGGGTGGTAATTTTCACCAACTGGCCCTGGCTGTCGTATTCGTAACGGGTGCTGCCGCGGGGGTCGCGACTTTCCACCAAATTGCCGTCGGCATCATACTGAAAGATCTTGTTTCCGGCTGCCACAAGTTGATTGGTCAAATCATAACGGTAGTCAACGGCTCCTGCGGCATTTTTTTTCTGGATCCGGTTGCCCTCGGGTCCGTAACGATAGGTCGTTTTTCCCTCCGGAACGGATTCCTCTGCAATCTGGCCGGCAGCATCGTAGCGATACCGGGTTGCTGAGCCGTCGTGGGATCTGATTTCGGTCAGGTTATCGGCCAGGTCATACGTATATGCCCATTGCGCCAAGATATTTTCGTCTTTGTCCGTGTAGCGGATGGCCGTCACCCGCCCTTTCACATCGTATCTTCGGATGCCCTTGATATCGTTGGGATAGGCAATCGAGACCATCCTATCGCTGTCATCGTATTCAAAGGCAAACTCCTTGCGGTCGGCTGTCCATATCCGTGATAACCGCTTATGCGTGTCGTAGCCGTATCGGACGGCGTTTCCGTCCAAATCGGAATACCCGATAAGCAGGCCCGTATCGTCGTAAGAGTAGTACAGCTTCCGCTTTATTTTTGGATAATCGATCTCTTTCAGCCTGCCCTTTTCATCGTATGAGAAGCGCACCGGAAAAACCCCGTCGTCCGCCTCCACTAAATTGTCTGAAGCATTGTAGGCAAATTGGATCGCTTTACCGCTGCTAAATTCCTTTCTCACTAAACGCCCGGCGCGGTCATAGATGAATTGGGTGGTCTGCCCCCGTTTGTTCGTAAATCGAACCAGACGGCCGTCTTTGCTGTAAACGCTTTGTGCAGAGGACCCGCCTGGGTCGACTCCTGTCGTGAGCTGATTTCCGATGCCATCATACGTATAGCGGGTCGTCCCGCCCCGGGGATGGCGGATCATACGCAGTTGGCCCGCGGAATCGTACTGGCACTTCGTTATGGGCCCGGTTTCCCCTTTTATCTGGGTCAGGTCACCGGCAGCATTGTAGGTGAAGGTTTTGGCGTGTCCCAAAGCATCGACTTTTTCCAGGACACGGCCGACGAGGTCGCGCCGGAAACGGCTGATCTCTCCTATGGGGCCCGTAACGCTAAGCATACGACCGTGATCGTCATAGACCATGAAAACGGTATCACCGGTGCTGTTGCGCACATTGACAAGGTTTCCATAGTTATAGGTATAAAAAATTTCCAGCCCGGTGGCGCGCCGTTCGTGTACGAGACGTCCCAACACATCGTATTCATAATGATTGCTTAAACCATGGTTGCTTTTTTCGGCAATCACGTTGTCGAACTTGTCATAGTCAAAGGTTTTCTCAAGGCCTGATGGAAGGTAAATACTGAGGACACGTCCTTGTTCATCATAAGCAAATCGTGTTTCACGGCCCACCGGGTCGATCTCTGCAATCATTCGGCCGGAAGAATTATATTCGTAGGCGGTTTCCCCACCCAATGGTCCGATTTTCTTTTTGATTTGCCCGAATGGAGTATATTCGGTCTTGGAAGAAAATCCAGAGCCGTCTGCAATCGAAAGTACCCTTCCCATGGAGTCGTACGAAATGTCGGTGTGCCCGCCGAGAGGATTCGTCTCTCGTACCACTCTGCCCACGGCGTCGTGGCCGTAGCGGGAGGTTTGCCCCATGGGATTGGTTACATTGGTAAGCCGGCCGCTGCCGTCATAGGCGAATCGAGTGGTGTTGCCGACAGGATCGGTTTTTGACTGCATTCTGCCGCGGGAATCATAGGAATAACGAGTGATGCCGCCTTCTGGGTCTTCAGATTTTACCAGAAAACCCCGGTCGTCGTAATCGAACCGGGTCCGTGCACCGGCCGCATCCGTGACGGCGATCAGTCTATTTTGCGCATCCCAGCTTCGGGTGGTGACGCCCCCGTTCGGATGGATTTCCCGGATCAGATTCCCTCGGTTGTCATATTCGAATCGGGTCGTGTCACCCAGGGCGTTGGCTTCAGATGCAACCTTCCCGTTGGCGTGGTAGGTAAAATGCTTCTCGGTCGTTTGGGTACCGCCCATATGCTTCAGCAGGCCGTCCGGGTAGTAGCTGAAGCTTGTGACGGTCTTTTTGCCTTCCTTGATGGCGGTGAGGTTATTTTCAGCATCGTATTCGAAGACCTGTTCGGTCCCGTCCCCATGGGTGATGCGCATTATCAGCTCGGTTTGATTCAGATAATCGATTTGAGTTACCTCACCGCAGCAGCCTTCGATGCGGGTATTCCTGCTCAGGTCGTCGTAGCTGAAGTTCGTGGAAGCTCCCTCCGGTCCCACAATGGAAACCGGTCGGTAGTTCGCGTCGTAACGGGTGATTATTATAGCGCCGTCCGGGCCGGTTTTTTCCTCCTTCTTCCCGTCTTCGCTCCAGCGGAGCGTAAAAACCGCGCCGGAGGGCATGATGAATCTGTGCAGACGACCGAATTCAACATATTCGAACCTTTCCTCTGAACCATCCGGCCATCTCCGCGCCGCCACCCGGCCCTTATCGTCGTAGCGGAATGAGACGGTCCCGGTCTGAGGATCGTCTAGTTCGGCCAATCGACCGCTTTTCCCGTAGGCATAGCGTAAAGCAGGCCCACCGTTGATCCGCACTTCAACGAGTCTGGAATCATTGAATCCGTACAGAACACTGTGACCGTCTGAACTTTCCAGTTTGGTCAGCTCACCGGACGGCGCGTAGACACACCGGATGTGATTTTTCCTGGGGCCGTCAACGCGCTCGAGCTTGCCGTCCGCGCGGTAGGTAAAAATAATGCGGGTGCCATTGGGGTAGACCCTTTCGATCAACCGACCTCTCGCGTCAAACGTTTCCGTCGACCCGTCCCGGCTGTTTCGGACAGCCGTGCCGTCTTTTCCCATCACGAGGCTGTCCTGCCTGAACGAGGTGAACCGCCCTTTCTGCTCCGTTGAGTGGTAAGTTATCGGTCCATCCGATTCGTCAATGATGACGACGGAACCCAGCCTTGCGAGCTGTTTTTCCCAGCTGAGTCGCCAGCCTGTGCCGAGAAGGCCTGACGTTGTCGCTCTATACTGGGTCAAGGTACGCTTCACTTCCAGATTGATCGCACCTGCTGTCTGTATGAGATCCGTCTGGGTCAGCTGCAGCTGTCCCGAACGCGGATCAACAGCACCCTGCGCATATAGCGGTGAAATAGCTGAAAACATCAGGTATGCAACCGTCAGGATTGCACACAACAGCACCGGAAGCCTGTCTGGAGGCGTTTTGCGGTCAAAGATGGGGCTTCGGATCGTCGGCTTAAGGATGAGTTTACCGAAACGCATTTTGTCTCACCTTTCGTAGGTATAAACAGTTGTTGAGATGCTGTCTTTGACTCAAAATTTGAATATCGATTCCTTTATACGACTCCTCAACCGTGAGAAAATGTTACAGTACCATTAGCTTCATCGAGCAGTACAACTGATCCGATACGTATAAGACGCTTTTCCCAGTTTAGGCGCCATCTTATACCCAAAAGACTTGTCACCCTGTTTTGGGCGGGCTGTAACGTACGAATAATTTTCAAATTGACGGGACCTGCGGGCAGCTCCACATCCGTATGACTTAAAATTAGTTTTCCAGAGCGCTTGTGAATTATTTCTTCAGCAAATAGAAGGGAACTTCCTAGAAATAGGGTAATCGCAACTGTTATGGAAATTACACGCCTTAGAAATGCAGGCTGCCTTTGAAAAATGTCGAAAGGTACTATGACTGCCGGGCGGGCAGCTGATAATGTAAATTCCATTAGCTGAGCCTTCGGAAATTTAGAAGGGTGGATTTAAATTCTTCCTGAGCGTACTTGGTTTTCGTTCTAGGATCCCACCTGCACAAGTTTTGTGTCCACTTATTCGCGGTCACACTCAGAACTTTTA
>CAYPYL010000057.1:0-7093 GCA_964414605.1 uncultured Dehalococcoidaceae bacterium | reverse complement strand
ATCACGGCTGGGGCGGGGAATTTCCCAAGACGCAGATATCCTGGGCCAAGCAGCTCGAGATAAGCAGCGCCGATTCCGAGATGGCGGTCTGGTTCCTTAACTCCTTGAGGCACGTTAAGAACCTGATTGTCATTGACCCGCGGGAAACAGCCCTGTCATCACGGGCGACGTTATGGCTGCAAATCAGACCCGGCACGGATGCCGCCCTGGCACTGGGCATGATCAATGTCATCATCAACGAAGGCCTGTGGGACAAAGAGTTCGTGAATAACTGGACCTTCGGCTTCAACAGGCTTAAAGAGAGAGTCAAGGAATACACGCCGGAGCGCGTTGCCGAGATTACCTGGTTGAACAAAGACGACATCATCAAAGCCGCCCGTCTCTTCGCCGAGGACACGCCGGGCTGTATACAGGTCGGCAGCTCCCTGGAGCGGCAGGCCAACTGCGGCCAGACCGTAAGGGCGATTATCTGCCTGATGGGCGTTACCGGAAACATCGAAAGACCGGGCAGCATGATGAGCTGGATGGTGCCGGACTCGGGACTGCTGGAAGAATTTTTTCAGGAGCTGCCCCTTACCGACGAAATGCGGAAGGGAATCGTGGGCAGCGATAAGTTCAAGATGGGCGCGGCGCGTACCGCTCACTCGGACAGCATCATCAAGCAATTGGTTAAGGGCGAGTCCGTGGTGAAGGTATGGTTCAGCGTCGGCGGCCAGCAGATAATCCACCTGGCTAATACCAAGGAAGTGCTTCAGGCGATAAAGAATGTCGACTTTCTGGTGCATGCCGACCAGTTCATGGGGCCAATGGCGGAGCATGCCGATATCGTCCTCCCGGCGGCGCACTGGCTGGAGATGGACGATATTTACAATATGCACCCGCGCTTCATGATTGAAGCCATCAATAAGACAGTCGACCCTCCCGGCGAGGCCTGGCCTGATAACAAGATATTTAACGAAGTCGGCAAGAGGATGGCCCCTGATTTATGGTTTGAAAACGTCGAGAAGATGCTCGACTATACGTTGAGAAAGGCCAATATTACCTGGAAGGAATTCAGTAAAAATGGCATCCTGGCTAAGATGGGCAAAGACCAGGTCTATTATAAATACAAGACCGATTACTGGCGAAAAGGCGGCGGCTTCCCTACTCCGAGCGGCAAGTTCGAGTTTTACTCAAACGTCCTCGAGGAGCTGGGCTACGACCCGCTTCCCTACTTCCGGGAGCCCGGAGAGAGCCCCATATCCACACCGGAACTTGCCAGGGAATACCCGCTCGTGCTTTCCACCGGCTACCGCCAGCCGTTCTACTTCCTCTCGCAGTACCGTAACATTCCCTGGCTGCGTAGCTTCCAGAAAGACCCGGTGGTGCAGATTCACCCGGACGCCGCCGAGAAATACGGCATCAAGGACGGCGACTGGGCCTGGATTGAAACGCCGCGCGGCAGGATAAAACAGAAGGCAAGGCTCTTCCCCGGCATACACCCGGGGTGTGTCATGGCAACGGCTAACTGCTTCAATCCGGAGGACCCCGGGCCGCTGCACGGCCTGTTGAAGTCTAACCCGAACGTGCTTACTTCCAACGACCACTTCGACCCCATGTTCGGGTCGCCGGACCTTACCGCACTATTATGTAAAGTCTACAAGGCGCCGGACGATAAATAAAAAGAGAGGGGCTTCAAGCCCCTCTCAATCTTTCTCCTGATGAAATGTTACTTGAATATAATCACGTTGCGCCGCGCTTCTCCCCTCTCCACCTCCTCGATAGCTTCGTTAATCTTTTCCAGCGGGTACCTGCCGGTGACCAGCTCGTCGAGCTTGAGAGTCCCCGCCTTATAGAGTTGCACCAGCCTGGGTATATCCTCCTGAAGGTTGACGGAACCCATGTAGCCGCCGGTAAGCACCCTTTCGTCCTTGATGAAAAACAGGGGCGAAAAAGAGAGGGTATCGGTAATTTTCGGCAGTCCCACGATAACGGTCATACCGCGCGGGGCCGACATGTTAATGCCCTGGAGGATGGCGTCGACGTTGCCTACCGTCACGAAAATATACTCGGCTCCGACTCCGCCGGTCAATTCCTTGACTTCTTCTACCGGGTCTATTTTAGCAGCGTTGACGGTATGGGTGGCGCCAAACTCCCTGGCAGCCTTCAACTTATCTTCCGATATATCCACGGCGATAACCGGATACGCGCCGGAGATGGCTGCCCCCTGGACGGCGTTAAGTCCCACGCCCCCGCAGCCGATGATAACGCAGCTGCTCATTACCTCCACCTGCGCCCGGTTGACCACAGCGCCGAACCCGGTGATAACGCCGCAGGCCAGCAGACAAGCCCTGTCCATAGGCATATCCGCGGGAATCTTAACAACCTGCGACTCAAGCACGATAACGTATTCGGCGAAGCCGCCCACTTTGACCGTTTTCCTGATATATTTCCCGTCCTTATCGCGTACGCGGCTCTCTTTATCCAGCGCAAACACGGCGCTGCACATGTGAGGACGTCCGGTCCGGCAGTAATGACAATTCCCGCAGGAAAACAGAAGAGATACCACTACGGGGTCGCCGGGCTTTACGGAAGTAACGCCTTCGCCCACCTCGTCAATATAACCGGCACACTCGTGACCGGGGAGGACGGGCAACTCGCCTCCGAGGTCGCCCCTGATATCATGAATATCGCTGTGGCAGATGGCAGTAGCGGCCAGCTTCACCTTGACCTCGCCCTTCTGCGGCGGGTCTATATCCACTTCCTCAATCACCAGCGGCCTGCCAAATTCGTAACAAATTGCAGCTTTCAAAGCCCCTACTCCTTTACATTTTTTACAATCAGTCTATTTCCCCTGAAAAATAAAGTCAAATCATAACACGGGGCGGCGTAAGTCGCGTACGGAAAAAGAAAAGAATACGGCGGAGGGTGATTTGTAGTGATGCGTTAAATTGGGGTACTATTAGCGGGTAAGACCTGAAAAAGACCTGTTAACGCTTTGGCAAAGGGCGGTTGACTACGGGAATGGAAACCAGCTGGTGGGATTCTTCGGCGACGTTCAGAAGGTGTACCGCCGAAAAGGCTGCATTTATTCTTTTATGCCAGTTTGACCTTACGCTGACCATCCTGGCGGTAAACCTCGGCATGACCGAACTGAATCCGTTTGTCAGATATCTCATTCAAATCCCCGTATTGCTTCTGGTAATCAAACTGGTAATTCCGATTATTATCGCCTGGCTGATGCCGGGCAGGCTCCTCTGGCCGTCAATAGGCCTGCTTACTCTAATAGTTGTCTGGAATATCAAGGAACTGGTTATCTACTTGCTTTAAGGTTCTTCAACGCGTCCCGGCGCGCGCCATGGTTTCTTCTTTCTGGTACATCCCGCCCATCGTCTCCAGATAAAGGCGGGCGGCGCTGACTCTCAAATGCTTGGTGTTGTAATCCGGGTCTGCCTTCAGCTTGCTGTACATGCTGTTCAGGTGGTGCTCGACGGTCTTGATATCAATGAACAAAGTCCCGGCTATGGCCGAATTGGTGTAACCCTGGGAGAGAAGGCTCAAGATTTCCAGTTCGCGGGTGGTGAGCTGCTTGAGGAAGGGGCACTCCGGTTTGCCGGCAAACATAAAGGTAGCCAGCGGCGGGTCCAGGATAACCTGTCCCTGGCTGACTGCTAAAATGAACTGGCAGAGCTGCTCTACCTTATCGAGCGATTGTTTCAGGAAAAGCGCCATGCCGCTTTCTCCGCAGAGCGCCAGGCGGCGTAACAGCTCAATATCCTGGGAACTGTAAAATATAATTAATATTACTATTCCCATCTTGGGATAGCCGTTCCTGATTCGCTCCAGCTCTTCGATTATTTCCGCGTCCAGCTTCTTAACGCTTAGCAATAAAACATCAGGACAGAGTTCAGATACCTCCCTCTCCATGGCTCCCGTTTCGCCGTTTTCCGATACACGCAGTATTTCAATATTGGAGTGGCTGGGTAATACATAGTTGTACATTTGCCGGTAAATTTCCTGCTCTTCAACTATATATAATTTTACGGCGTCTGACTTTTCCTGAATCATCCTGTTACCTTTCTCTTTATACCCTTTTCCCGTTTTTTCTTTCCCCGGATTTACCCTTCCTTGAGTTCACAACCACTTATGATTGTAAGCCAGATGTATAAAGAGATTAATAAATATTCATAAATATACCATTAAAATATCATTAATTTTTCGTGTTATTTTTGCCAAATGGCAAATATTTTAGGTAGCACGCTACTGATTGTGCCATTTCAACCCCTAATTTGCAATAGATACTAACCCCCAATTCGTTCTGGTGATTACCTTACTTTCTTATCAAAGAATACTCCCAGATGATTATTAGGCAAATGACATATCAAGATAGGGGATGGTCTCCTATGCACTATCAGCTAACAGCAGTAGATTGGTATTATCCATGCCATCGCAGGGGGAAATTGTCATGCATAAAATTTTTAATAGGATATTTACTAGCCAGCGGGGCATCACCGGAATAGAAACAGCCATCATCCTCATTGCTTTCGTAATCGTCGCTTCGGTGTTTGCCTATGTCGCCCTTTCGGCCGGCCTTTTCTCCACCCAGAAGGCTAAAGAAGCCATCCATTCCGGCCTGGACGAAGCCCAGAGTACCATAGAGATAAAAGGCAACGTCTACGGGAGGATGGAAAACAGTGTACTAACAGAGGTCTATTTCACCATTGCCGCCGCCACACATGGCGATATGATAGACTTCACCGATACTTCTTCCGGCAATGCCTCCAATAAGGTCATCATCAGTTACAGCGATAAGTACCAGGTAATCCCAACGATTAACTGGACGATGGATAAGCTGAACACGGAATCCACCGATAATCTTCTGGATAAAAATGAGCTGTTTATGATAACAGTAGATCTTAGCACCGTTAGCGATAATGTCAGCGAAGCATGGAAGCCGGGGCCTTATCACAAGTTCCAGCTGGAAGTAAAGCCGCCCGTCGGTGCCGTGCTCGTCCTGGAACGCACCATCCCCGCCAGAGTTGACCAGATTGTAAACCTGAACTAGTGCAACCATCATTCGGCAAAACGGTAATAGAGCAAAGATGCGGGAATTTTCAACGAGACCAGGTAAATACTCAAGCATTTATAAAAAAAGTGCTACCCGAATATGGATGGCTCTTGCCTTCATAGCGGGCATGCTTATGGTGCTGGTCCTGGCGCAGGTACCGGTTTTTACAATTAATATATCCGGCCAGCCGCAGAAGTACGAGCCCGCGCTGCCGGTATCACCGGATAATAACGATTTTATGAAGCCCGGCGGTAATGCGGACAGCAACCGTCCGGCGTTATTTAATAATTACGAACTGGTCTACGTCCCTTTCGAGGCGGCAATCAATTCCGGTTAGCGGATACGGCCGTCCCGTCCGGTGCGGCAGACCGGTGCAAAGGAGAGTGATGATAATGTGAACATAAGGTGTAACAACTGAAGATAAAAAGTAAAAAAATGGAAGGGGGGTGATGTCTTAAGAACGAGAGGTGTTTAGGAAAACCCAAGGGATAAAATACTTTTCCTGAAAATTCCCATACAACTAAGAAGGAGGAAAAATGCTTAATAAATTTCTAAGACGTGAGAAAGGTATTACCGGCCTGGAGACCGCCATCATCCTGATTGCTTTCGTCGTGGTAGCCGCGGTCTTCGCTTACACAGCACTTTCCGCCGGTCTCTTCGCCACGCAGAAAAGCCAAGAAGCCGTCTACTCCGCGCTCGAAGAAGCCAGGAGTACTCTGGAACTTAGAGGTCCCGTTATCGCCACCGCCACCGCCGCCGGCGGCAATGTCAAGCAGGTGTCATTCGTCGTTTCAAATATTCTCGGCGGTGAGGATATCGATTTCACCGCTCCGACAGGCTCCGGCGATGACGACGGTCTGGCTTTAACCGGAACCAGCGCCACCAACAAGGTAGTCATCAACTACATCGACAAGAACCAGACTGCCGACAACCTTTACTGGACCAAATCGCCACTCGGTACCACCGATGGCGACGACCTGCTGGAGACCAACGAGAAGTTCGAGGTAACTATCGGTAACAGTACCGCAAATGCGAGCGGCGGTAACCTTATCGATGCCCTTGCCGGCAATTTACTGGGTATCAATACTACCTTTACCCTGGAAGTAGTGACCCCTGTAGGCGCCGTACTGAACATCGAGCGCACCACGCCTGCATACATCGATACCATCATAAACCTGCGCTAGAGTAATACCACCCCATACAACTAAGAAGGAGGAAAAATGCTTAATAAATTTCTAAGACGTGAGAAAGGTATTACCGGCTTGGAGACCGCCATCATCCTGATTGCTTT
Organism: uncultured Dehalococcoidaceae bacterium; assembly: GCA_964414605.1. GTDB lineage: Bacteria > Chloroflexota > Dehalococcoidia > Dehalococcoidales > RBG-16-60-22 > JAFGPF01. The sequence continues at coordinate 755 of CAYPYL010000057.1, read as the reverse complement.
CGTCGTGGTGGCCGCGGTCTTTGCCTATACGGCGTTATCAGCCGGACTTTTCACCACGCAGAAGAGCCAGGAGGCGGTCTATTCAGGACTTAAGGAAGCCCAGAGCACCCTGGAACTTAGAGGCGCCATGATTGCTACGGCCAATAGTACCGGGACCAATGGCAGGGTTCAGCAGATAACCTTCACCGTAGCCAACGTGCTGGGCGGTGAGGCTATCGACTTCGCGCAGCCTGCGGGCGGCTCTGGCGGCGTATGCACCGGAACTTCCAACAAGGTAATCCTAAACTACATCGACAAGAATCAGAACGTAAACAATCTTTACTGGTCCGTTAGCAAGCTGGGGAAAGAAGACGGTGATGACCTGTTGGAAGCCGATGAGAAGTTCCAGGTAACTATAGGCAGTGATAATGCTACGATCGGCGACCTTACTGATGCCCTCGACCCGGAACTGAACGTCAATACCACTTTCAGCATCGTGGTAATGACTCCTATCGGCGCGGTGCTCACCCTTGAACGCACCACGCCTGCCTACATGGATACCATCATGAACCTGCGTTAAGCCGGGTTTAGTTAGCTTAAGTTTGACCAGCGGGTGGGGGTCCCGACCAGGCCCCCACCCCATGCCTGTGATATTAAGTGGGTGCTACCCGCTTCCGGAAGCTGTGGGAGATGTGGACAGTCACAAGCATCCGCTCCTGACGAATAATGGAGGTCTTTTGTGGACAAGGCCATAACTACAGCACTACTTATAATAG
>CAYPYL010000056.1:0-7144 GCA_964414605.1 uncultured Dehalococcoidaceae bacterium | reverse complement strand
TGCCTGTTTCTCTGCTGATTTACTTGCCAAGACCTACCTCCACTTATTTTTTACCAGCGCCTTTGTCTTCAGCCCTGGTTAACTTGACCGGGGATTCGGCTTTACCCTGCCTGGCAACATCGTCACCAATGCGGGTAACGCTAAGGACGCCTTTCACGGCATCTATCTTTTTTAAAATCTGGCTTAAATGCGCCAGCCCTCTGGTCTCCAGAGTTAAATACATGGTAACGGTGTGTCCGTCACCGTCCGCGAGGCTCGCCGAGGCGATATTCACCTTCTCCTCCGCCACCACCGTGGTAATATCGCGCATGAGTCCCACCCTGTCCCATGCCTCCACCTGCACATTGACCGGATAAAGGGCTTCATCGCTGTGCCCCCACTCCACCGGTATCAGCCTCTCCTTTTCATCTTCATGACGGATATTGCGGCAGTCCTGGCGGTGGATGGTAACACCACGACTCCGTGTAATGTAGCCGATTATCTTATCGCCGGGGACGGGATGGCAGCACGGGGCTATATTGGTGACAAGGTCGCCCACTCCGAGTACCTGTACCGTCGAAGGAGCCGTCCGGGCCGGCGCGACCTCGGCAACCGGTATCTCTTTTTCTTCCTGCGCGTCCATCTTGAGGACAATCTGGTGGGCGGTAATGGTGCCGTTGCCAACCGCCGCGAGGAAGTCGTCCAGGTTGCTGTAGGCAAACAGCTCGGCGAGTACTTGCCTCTCCGCTTTTATACCGAGTCGCTTCAACTCTTTATCCAGAATCTGCCTTCCGCGCTCAATGTTCTCCGTCCGTTCCTGCTTGTTGAACCACTGCCTTATCTTTGTTTTGGCGTGCGATGTGTTGACATAGCCCAGGTTGGGATTAAGCCAGTCAAGACTGGGGCCCCGGGAGCCCTTGGCGGAGATAATTTCTATAACGTCGCCGTTCCTGAGCTGATAGCTGAAGGGCACCAGCTTGCCGTTTACCTTGGCGCCGACACAGCGGTGCCCCAGGTCCGTATGCACCCGGTAGGCAAAATCGAGGGGGGTGGAGCCGCGGGGCAGGTCTTTAATCTCTCCTTTTGGCGTGTAGATAAAAACCTGGTCGATAAATATATCCGTCTTGACCGATTCCAGGAATTCCTCGGCTCCGGCGAGCTCGCGGTGCCACTCGATGAGCTGGCGCAGCCAGGCTACCCTATCTTCGAACTGCATATCCTTTTTCTCGCCCTCTTTGTAACGCCAGTGGGCGGCCACGCCGTATTCGGCTACATGGTGCATCTCGCGGGTTCGGATTTGAATCTCCAGCGGCGTGGTGCCGAGGGCCATCACCGCCGTATGCAGCCCCTGGTAGCCGTTTGGCTTGGGATTGGCAATATAATCGTCAAAGACATCGGGGAAGGGATGCCACAGGCTGTGAATAACGCCAACTGCGCTGTAACATTCGGGCACACCGTCAACGAGCACCCGCAGCGCGAAAAGGTCGTATATATCGTCGAAGTGCCGTCCCATGGCGGCGTATCTTTCCATTTTCTGGTGAATGCTGTAGATATGTTTGGGTCGGCCGGATATATCCGCGACCAGTTTTACCTTGTCGAACTCCTTCTTTAACAGACCAATCGCCCGGTTAATGAACTTCTCCTGCTTGGCGCGTCCGGTATCGACAAGTCGAGCGATGCGTAGGTACTGCTGGGGCTGCAAATACTGGAAGGAAAGGTCCTCCAGCTGCCATTTCAGATCCCATAGGCCCAGTCGGTGCGCCAGCGGCGCGTATATCTCCAGGGTCTCCTGGGCGTTAACGAGCTGCCGGTCTTTGGGCAGGGCATCCAGCGTACGCATATTGTGGAGTCGGTCGGCCAGCTTTATAAACACCACCCGGAGGTCCTCGGCCATGGCTACCAGCATCTTGCGCAGGTTCTCCGCCTGCGATTCGCTGGCGCCGGAGGTTACCAGCGAGACCTTCCCCAGCTTGGTGGTGCCGTCGACGAGTTTGGCTATCTCCGGCCCGAATTTCGCCTCGATATCCTCTATGGGGAGGCCGGTATCCTCCGGGATATCGTGCAACAACGCCGCCGAGAGGGTGCTGGCATCGAGCTGGAGCTCGGCGAGGATATAGGCCGTCTGGAGCGGGTGCTCCAGGTAAGGGTCGCCGGAGAGGCGTACCTGGCCGGCGTGCTTTTCCGCGGCGAACTTATAGGCTTCCTCCACGACGGAGAGCTTCTCCGCCGGGATATATACCGCGGCCTTTTCCAAGAGTCTGCTGAATTCCATTTTACCCCGCTACAGGCTTGAACCCGGGAGTTCCTGCTACCTTCATAATTAAATAGTAGCAATATATTTTCAGTATATCCCAAAAGGTGGGAGGTGTAAAATGTGGAGAAGGCGCCGTACACAACGACTCTCCCTTTACAAATACGGCACCAATACTGTATTCTAGCCTTGAGAAAACATCGGGGAGTTGAAGATTGTACCAGAATGCGCGCGGGACGGTAGATATCCTCCCGGAGGAGCAGCCCTACTGGCGGTATGTCGAGCGGGGTATCGACGAAATCAGCCGGTTATACGGGTATAACCGAATCGATACGCCGGCCTTCGAGGATACCGGGCTTTTCCGGCGCGGCACCGGCGAGTACACCGATATCGTCCAGAAGGAGATGTACACCTTCGACGACCGCGGCGGCAACAGCCTTACCCTTAAGCCGGAGGGCACGCCTCCGGTCTGCCGGGCTTATGTCCAGCACGGTATGCAGAACCTCCCCCAGCCGGTCAAGCTGTATTACTACTCCCCCATCTTCCGCTACGACCGCCCCCAGGCGGGCCGCTACCGCCAGCATTACCAGTTCGGCTGCGAGGCCATCGGCGACGCCGCCCCCTCCCTCGATGCCGAGGTAATCGATATGGCCTGGCAATTCTACCGGTCGCTGGGCCTGAACAGGATAACGCTACAGCTTAACAGCATCGGCTGCCGGCAGTGCCGGCCCGGCTATCTTGCCGCTCTCAAGGAATATTATAAGGAGTATATCGACCGGCTCTGCGCCGACTGCCAGACGCGGCTGGAGAAGAATACGCTACGCCTCCTGGACTGCAAGCAGCCTTCCTGCCGGCAGATAGCGGAGTCCGCCCCCAAAAACGCCGCCCATCTCTGCCCGGAGTGCGCGGGGCATTTTAACAAGCTTCAAGAATACCTGGGACTGCTTAAAATACCCTTCCAGCTCGACCACCGCCTGGTGCGCGGCCTGGACTACTACACCCGCACCGTCTTTGAAATCCAGCCGGAGGAAGAGGGCGCCCAGAGCACGCTGGGGGGAGGCGGCAGGTACGATGACCTTATCGAGGAGCTGGGCGGTAGACCCACGCCGGCCATTGGTTTTGCGACGGGTATCGAGCGGATAATCATCAACCTCAAGCAAGAGGGGGTTAAAGTCCCCACTGCGCCCGTGTTGCAGGTGCTCGTAGCCTGCCTGGGCGATGCCGCCAGGGAAGAAGCGATAAAGCTGTCCGCCGCCTTGAGACGGGCGGGCATCGCCGCGGCGACCGCCACCGGCGGCAAGAGCCTCAAGGCACAGATGAGGCAGGCAAACTCAATCGGGGTGGATTACGCGGTGATAATCGGTGAGGACGAGGTAAAAGCCGGCACGGCGGTCCTGCGGGACATGGCTAACGCCCGGCAGGAGACGGTAGCCATCGGCGAGCTGGCGGAACGACTGGCCGCACCTTCATAATCATTTAACAATTTTTTGCTATCCTTTTAATAATTTATACGTTATATTTATCAGCTAAAACCGGATAATTAGGGCAAATCGTGCGATTTATTTTGAGTTTATGTAAATTTTCCGCGCGAAGGCCTTGACAAACGCGGAGCTTGTGTTATAGTTATATTGAAGTGTACCTTGGTAAAGGTACGTACGGAAGGAGGTGATGCGATGGTCTTCACCCGCAAGGGAAAACGGAGCCGTACTGCTCTGTCAACCGCTTCTAAGGGAATGTATCTCTGCAAACCGGGAAATTAAAGAAGTGTACGTGTTTGCGGGGGTATGTCATATTCAGATAAACCAAAAGACTTAATAAGGAGAAACCAAAAGTCGATGAAAAAATTCATAACTAAATACTGGGGCGTTGGCCTGGTAATAGTGCTGCTTTCCAGCCTGTTCATTGCCGCCGCCCCAACATCAGCCGCTGACCCGCTGAACTGGGAAGTCAAGATTGACGCTCCCAGCGGCCTGTTTAGCGTGCTGTCCCCCGGCACCGACGTCGTCGACTACGATGTCGCCCCCGGCGGCATGACGATGTACGCCGTGACCGGTGTAAACCTTGCTACTGCCAAGGCTGTGATGCAGTCGACCAACGGCGGCGCCACCTGGACGGATATAACTGCCAGGGTGCCCGCTGATGTCGCCACGGCGGACTTCGTGGCGATAGCTCCGGACGACTCGAACGTCGTAGTTGTTGCTACGGATAATGCTGCTGCCACCAAGCTGGCGGCTGCGATATCCGTTAACGGCGGCTCCACCTTCACCTCGATGGGATTCATTCAGCAGCTGGATGGCACTCAGGCTATCTCCACTGTCAGAGGCATATCGATCTCAGCGACGGTGACCGGCGGCATCCGCTATATTGCGGTCTACGGCACCAGCACCGATGGCGACGCGGCGATTTACTACTATAACTACGGCGCGGGTGTCGGCACCTGGAAAGATGCCGTCACTGACTTCGGAAGCGGCACTCCGCCTGCCGCCACCGACACAGATACGGTGGCTTTCAGCTTCTCCCCCAGCTTCCCATCAGACTATATGGGAGTCGCGCTCGTAGCGCAAGAGGGAGTTGGTGCTAGCGACAGTATCAAACTGCACCTGCTTAGCTTCAACCTTGCCGGGTCCTGGAACGCCGAAACGAACTACCCGGTAACGGTATACGATACTGCAGGCGCTGCTACCACCGTGAACAAGGCGGACCTCGCCCTGCACCCGGACTATGACGGTGCCGACGAGGCCCTGCGTATCGCGTTCGTCGGTGTTTCCGTCCTCGATAACATCACTGAAGAGGGCGGCGTATGGCGCTGCTACGACAACGCCCCTGCCGCCATGATACTCGGGACGACGGCCGCCGGCATCGGCGTCGCCAGCGTTGCCTTCGACGGCACGAACCTGGTGTCCGGTGAATACAACACCAACAACGTCTACCGCTCGGCGGACCCGATGACCACCAACCCGACGTTCCTGCCGGCGCGCACCCTGAAGAAAATCGGCGTCGATGATGCCGGTGCCGACATAGTGCTCGTCAAGTTCGTCGGCGAGACGCTTTACGGCGCCAAGAGCGGCGATGCCTCAGGGATATCCAAGTCTCTCGACTACGGCAACACCTGGAACGACTTCACCCTCCTGGACAGCGGCGTTGGCTTCGGTCCGGGCACCATCATGGACATGTACATGTCCGCAGAAACGGGTGACCCGTGGTACCTGGTAGCCCAGGATGCCGGTGAGGTCTCCGTCTACCGCATAGCCATGTTCTCCGTGACCAGGGTGCTCTGCGTGCCCTACGTCGCACAAAACATGATACTGCGCGGCATCGGCACCGATGCGGATGTCATCTACGCGGCCGACCTTGGTGGCACGGTTATCTACTACTCTGCCGATGCCGGCCTGGGTAGATGGTACCAGCGTTCTTCCATTCCCATCGGGGCCATAGCCGACCTGACGGCGGAGAGCGCCCAGGTTATCTACATTGGCGATGGCGCCTCCACCAACGTATACAAGTCCATAAATGCCGGCTTCACCTGGGCCCTGCCCGTGAACTGCCAGCTTTCCGGCGGCAATGTGGTCAACACCATGTTGAGCCTTGCTGAGAACCAGCTGGTCGTTGGCGGAACCATGGGCGGCGTGACCTATAGCATCGATGGCGGCACCACCTGGACCAAGACCATGGGCGTCCTAAATACCTTCGGTGCCGTACAGGTAGCCGCTACCGGCCTTGAGACCGGCGACTACCTCTTCGCGGCTGATGAGACCGACACCACTGTCTGGCGCTGCGAGCTCGGCCCCGCCAACTTCCTCGGCGAGTTCAAGAGTATGAACGCCCCGGCCCAAGGCCTTACCACTGGCGAAACGAACACCGGCATGGTACTCTGGCAGGGCGTGCTCTATGTCCTCTCCGCCGACACCACCACCGCTAACACCACCTACATCAACCGCACGCTGGCGCCTACCATCCCCGGGACGCACGGTGCCATATTCTGGGGCACCCAGTACGGACCCGAGGCTGGAGTCGGTGCCATGGCTGCCGCTCCCTCGGCTTTGAAGGTTAGCGGCGGAGCGCCCGGCAGCGTCATGCTCTACGGCTTTGACCAAGCTAACTCGGTCTGGTACTTCGACGACGCTGTTGCGCTCAACGGAGTCTCACTCCTCGGCCCGGCTGATAATTCCCGCGTCAACATCGTCAGCCCGCTGACAGGAGCTTCGGCAGCCGTTAACTTCACCTGGAGCCGGCTGTCCAAGGCTACAGGATACTTCCTGTTTATCGCCCTGGACGAGATGTTCACCGAGCTTCTCGGTGCTCCAATAGCCGTTGGCACGGGTGCTTTGCCCAACACGCTGGACCCGGTATCATCGATACAGCCAGGCACCACCTTCCAGGCGGGCACCACCTACTACTGGAGAGTGGCGACCTATCTGCCGGTAAGCAGCGGCTTCTCGGAGACGCGCAGCTTCACGGTCCAGCCGACGGCGGCTTCGGTGCCGTCACCGTCCTCACCGGAGAACGGCGGCAGCATCGATAACACCACCCCCGGCTTCTCCTGGACGCCGGTATCCGGCGCCACTATGTACCAGTTCCAGCTATCAGCCGACCCGGCCTTCGGGACGACTCTGATGGACGAAGAACTGGCAGGCGCCGGCATCGTTTCCAGTGCTACGCTCGAGAGAGGTAAGCAATACTTCTGGAGAGTCAGAGCGCTGGCACCGGTTGAAGGTGACTGGTCGACAGTTGCCAACTTCGAGGTTGCCATGGAAGCCCCTGCACCTGCTCCTCCGGTAGTCATCGAGCAGACACCGGCCCCGGTAATCGAGATACCGCCGGCACCACCGGCCAACGTCATTGAGATTCCGCCCGCACCGGCGCCAGAGCAGATTGCTCCGGCTTACATCTGGGCGATAATCATCATCGGCGCGG
>CAYPYL010000055.1:0-7157 GCA_964414605.1 uncultured Dehalococcoidaceae bacterium | reverse complement strand
GCCATCTCTTTCTCCTCTTGTAGTGCTTCACTTCGCGGTAGCTTTTCTTGGTGCCCAGCGATGAAAGCCCCATGTAAAATTCTTTTACGTCCTCGTTGTTTTTCAGGAAATCGGCGGTACCGTCGAGCACGACCCGCCCGTTTTCCATGACATAGCCGTAATGCGAGATGCTCAAGGCAATCCGGACATTCTGTTCCACGAGCAGTACCGATGTTTTTTGCTCGGTATTGAAACGCCGGATGATATCATAAATTTCCTCAACCAGCAGGGGCGCCAGTCCCAGCGAGGGCTCGTCCAGCATCATGAGCTTTGGCGTGGCCATCATCGCCCGGCCGATGACGAGCATCTGCTGTTCTCCGCCGGAAAGATAGCCGGCCGTGTTCCGGCGTAAATCCTTAAGGCGGGGAAAGTAGTCGTAGACCATCTCCAGGTCCTGTTTGACGGCACGGCGGTCGCGGCGGTTATGCGCGCCTACGATGAGGTTTTCCTCGGTATTGAGATGCTCGAAGACGTGGCGGCCCTCCAGCGCCTGGATTATACCCAGTTTACCTATCTCCTCGGCGTTTTGTTTATCTATCCTCTGGCCGTTCCATTCGATGCTGCCGTCGGTTACCTCCCCCTCCTCGATGTGCAGCAGCCCCGATATCGCCTTGAGGGTAGTGCTCTTTCCCGCGCCGTTAGCGCCGAGGAGGGCGATGATAGCGCCGTCTTCCACGGTCATGGATACGCCGTGCAGTACTCTTATGACATTGAGATAGGTAACCTCAATGTTGTTCAGCTTGAGCATATTTAGTTCTCCCCTACCGGGTGGGGGCTCCGCCGCGGCGGAGCCCCGCAATATACGTTACTTCCCGAACCAATCGAACTCTTCGTACTTCACTACCGGGGCATCAATCCAGTCGGTCAGCGGCACGATGTTGCCGCCCTGTACCTGGAAGACGCGTACCGATTTGGACAGCCGGTTGTCACCCGGGGTATAGCTTACCGGGCCATGCAGTCCGCCGACGTCGTAGTCCTTGAGTTTCTGGATACCCTGCTCCTCGAGGGCTTTCCAGGAATCGGCGTCGCCTGCGGCTAAAGCATCGTAGCCGGCATTTTTAACAGCGGTCTTCAGTATTTCCGCCACGATAAGGCTCTGCGCCCAGCAGGTTATATAGTCCATGTTCTGATTCTCGTAGTCTTCCGCGTGGTTCTTCTTGATATACTCGGTCATCTTGGCCATGGCGGGTACGTCATCGCCCCAGTTTACCGTGGGGAATACGCCGTAAACGCCCTCGGTAATATCAGCCCCGGCGATTTCAACAAAGGCACTGGTGAAGCCGGCGTGCCCCGAGCCGATGGTGATGCCGGGGAACATGCCCAGTTCGTAAGCGTTCTTAACTACTACCGCCGTGGGTGCCGGTGTACTGGAGATGTAAAGGACATCGGGATTCAGCCCCTTGATACGGGTTAAGGATTCCATTTCCGAGGTCGTGGTCTTGGAATGTTCCTCGGTAGCTATGATTTCTATACCCATATCGGCGGCATAAGCCGTGGCAGCATCCTTGGCACCGTAACCGGTGGAGTTATTCAGCAGGTGCATTGCCATCTTGGGTTTGCCGGGACCCTTCCAGATGTTATCCAGGTAATACCTGGCGAACACCAGGAAGTCGTCGCCGTAATCGGGCATCTGGCCGTAGATGTGCTGTGGTGGCCGATAGATAATTGGCGAGGCAAAGGCGGCCATTCCGGCGAACCCTGCCCGGTTGGCGACTTCCATGGAGGCGGTCATCATGGCCGAGGAGGACGTGGTATACATCAAACAGCCCTCATCCAGGAAATTTTTAACAATGGTAACGACCTTCGCGGCGTCGTAACCGTTGTCCCGCCAGACGACCTCTATTTCATAGCCTTCCACGCCGCCGAGTTCGGTGTTGATATACTCGATACAGTCGAGGTTGCCGTGCCCCATCGGGGCGCCTTTCTCGGCAGCGGGCCCGGTCGTCGGTGTGGTAATGCCTACTTTCAGCGTTTTACCCTCCGCGCCGGGCTCACCACAGGCGCTGACGAAGGGCATTACCGCAATAATCATCGCGAGGCATACGATTGTGATGATAATAAGCGTCCTGTTTTTCATTTTTCCCTCCTCAAATATTTATCATTCCCCTTTTCGGGTTATCGGCTGTGAACTACATACCCCCATACCCCCTTTATAATTTATATCTAATATGAAAACGGCCACAGGCGGTAGGCCGACTTAAATAGCGCCCAGCGGTGGGCCAGTCCCCTCGGTTCCAGTATCAGGAAAAGCACTATAACCAGCCCGAAGAGCATCGGGGTTACGCCGGTAGCGAACCCGGTAGGCAATATGGTAAAGGTGCTTTCCAGGAAGGGTACCAGGTTAACCGTCAGTAGTTGTTGAAGAATCCTGATAAATACAACTCCGAAGATGGGGCCGATGGAAGTACCCAGCCCGCCAATGATTATCATGCCTACGTAGAGAATCGACTCCGTGAAGCTGAACTGCTCGGCGTTGAGGAAGCCTATCCAGTGGGCGAGCAGCGCCCCGGCGATACCGGCGAAGAAGCACCCGATGAAGAAGGCCAGCAGCTTGTAAAAGAGGAGATTCACGCCCATAACCTCGGCGGCAAGGTCGTTATCGCGGATAGCGATGAATGCCCTGCCTACTTTGGTGCGGGCCAGGTTCTTGGCTAAAAGGACGCACAGGACGGCGATGATGGTAATAAGGTAAAACTGGCTCGATTCGCTGAGGAAGACCAGACCTCCTATGGAAGCGTAGGGTACCTTGATGCCGAGGAAGCCGCCGGTATAACCCCAGTGATTTATGATCCAGATAATGATAAACTGTGCGGCGATGGTGGTGATGGCCAGGTAAAAGCCCTTGACGCGCACCGACGGCAGCCCGAATACGATGCCTATCAGGCCGGAAACGACCCCCGCCCCGATGAGCCCCACCAGGAAAGGCATTTCCAATCGGTTGGTCAGTATGGCGGCGGTATAAGCCCCCACGGCGATGAAGCCGGCGTGCCCTATCGACAGCTGGCCGCAGTAGCCGACCAGTATATTCAGTCCGATAGCGGCGATAAGGGTTATGCCGATGAGGTTGAAGACCCCCAGCCAGTAATTGCTGAAATACAGCGGCGCCGTGAACAGGATTACGAGAAAGGCGATAAGCAGCACCCAGTGGATCTTGGTGCGTACTATGGCCATGTCCTCGGCGTAGTTGTGATTACGCGTTCCGCACGGCAAGCTCATATTAAATCCTCTCTATACGCTCCTCTCCGAATAGCCCGTAAGGCTTGATGACCATGACGATTATAATAATTACGAAGGGTATGATATCCCTGACCCCGGCCCAGATATACGGCGTCAGGTAGCCGCCACCCAGGCTTTCGCAGAGGCCGATGATAGGACCGGCGATGATGGCTCCGGCGAAGGAGTCCAGCCCGCCGAGTATCACCACGGAAAAGGCCTTAAGGCCGGTCTCCACCAGCCCGTGGGTAATGCCGCCGATGCTGGATATCAGGATACCGCCGATAGCCGCCACGCAGCAGGCGAACATCCACGACGTGGAAAAGACCCTGGTGACCGGTATGCCGCAGGCCTGTACCGCCATCTGGTCATCGGCGGTGGCGCGCATGGCGATACCCATCCTGTGGTAGCGGAAAAAGGCGGTCAGCAGTATAAACACCACCAGGCAGATGACGATTACCCATATATATTCCTGCGAGATGACCGCCGGGCCGATGTGGACTACCTCCCGGGGGAAAAGGCGGGGCAGAGCATCGACGCTCCAGGGCCAGATGAAGGTTATCACGCCTTCGATAAAGTAGCCTATTCCCAGCGTTACCGTGATGAGCGATAATATGGGCTGGGCGATGAGGGGGCGGAGGGCGAACCGCTCGATAATCCACCCCAGGAACAGGGCGAACAGGAGGACTATCGGGAACGCGATGTATACGGGCAGCTCGGCCTGTGCCAGCATCGAGTAGGTGAACCACGAGGAAATCAGCACTATCTGTCCCAGTGCCAGGTTCGCCACGCTGCTGGACTTCCAGACCAGGACGAATCCCAGAGCAATGAGGGCATACACCATGCCCACCGATATGCCGGTGATGATAAACTGGAGCAGTTCAGCCATCTGGTAAAAACCCTCCCTTTAGATATTCCTTACCTGTACGCTCGTGGTGACCACGCCCTTACGCCCGTCCCGGTAAGTTACCGGCGCCTGGACGTCCACCTTATCTTTATTGCCGTATAGAGCTTCAATCAGCTCTTTATACCGTTCTTCCATGAATTCCCTTCTTAGCTTCCGGGTGCGCGTCAGCTCGGCCTCATCGGGGTCGAACTCCTTGTGCAGCAGAACGAATTTCTGCACCCGGGACTGCTCCGGCAGGTAGCCGTTGACCCGTTCCAGGTCCTGCCGCACTAAGTCTGCCACGTCTTTTTTCTGGGAAAGGTCAACGAACGTGGTATAGGGGATGCGGTTACGTTCCGCCCATTTCCCCACCATGGCAAAATCGATATTTATAATGGAAGACACGTAGTCTTTATCCTTGCCCCCGATGACCATGGCGTCTTTGATGTAAGGACTGAACCGGAGCCTGCCCTCGATGTACTGGGGGGCGTACTTGGCGCCCGATTTCAGCTGCCCCATGTGCTCCAGCCGGTCCATGAATATCAGGTGCCCCTGGTCGTTGATATTTACGGCGTCGCCGGTATGGCACCAGCCATTGATGAGGGTTTCTTCCGTTTTCTCTTCATTTTTATGGTAGCCGGTAAACATGCAGTCGCTTTTTACCAAGAGTTCACCTTCGTCGGTTATACGGAGGGAAGTGCCGAGCGCAGGCCGCCCGACGCTCTCGAACTTGATTTCCCCCCGGCTGTGTGAAGAAATAAGGCCGGCCTCGGTGCTGGCATAGCACTGCCTTAGCTCGACGCCGATGGCGTGGATGAGGCGGAACGTGTCCAGGCTCAATACCGAGCTTCCCGTCACGGCGAACCTCACCTTGCTCAATCCCAGGCGGTCTTTCAGCGGGCGGAACAGGGCGAAATAGGCAATGCCGTGGAGAATGCGCCAGAACAGGTTCGGCGTTTTGCCTGCGAACTTGATATCGGCTATTTTGTGTCCCACCGGCAGGAATAGGTTATAGGTAAAACGTTTCAGCGGATTGGCGTCCACCATTTTTACCTGTATCTCGCTGACCAGCCCTTCCCACTGCCGCGGGCCGTAGATGACGAAGTTAGGGCCGACCTCCCGCGTGTCTTCGGCGATGGTTTCCGGCTCTTCCGGGAAATTGAGTTTGGCGCCGGTCAGCAAATGTGGAACGGTAGCGAAAAAGCTGTCCCCTACCCATGCCGCCGGGAAGTTAGAAATCAGGTCGTCGTTCTCGTCCATCGGGTAGCGGCGGACGAATCCCTGGGCAGTCGTTATCAGGGCGCGGTGGTCGAGCATGGCGCCTTTGGGCAGGCCGGTAGTCCCGGACGTGTAGTAGATAAAGGCGATATCTGCCCCGTTGCCTTTATCCACATTCTCCTCGAAAAGCCCCTGGTGCGTTTTTTCATATTCCCTGCCGAGTCCCAGCACCTCGTCGAAGCTGATGAGTATGGGGTCGTCATAATTGCGCAGTCCCTTGGGGTCCCAGTAGATGACCTTTTTCAGCAGCGGCAGTTCGCCCTTGATTTCCAGGAACTTGTCCGTCTGCTCCTGGTCGTTGACGATGGCGAATTTCGCGTCGGAGTGCTCGGCGACGTACTTTACTTCCGACGGGATGGAATCGACGAATATTCCGGTGGCTATGCCTCCGGTCGACTGGACGGCGAACTCCGCCCAGAACCACTGCGGTTCGTTATCGCCGATGATACAGGCGACATCGCCGCGTTCCAGCCCCAGGCTTATCATCCCCAGCGAGAAATACTTAACTTTATCATAGTAGTCATTCCAGCTGTACCGGTGCCAGACGCCGAACATCTTCATGGACATGGCCGTCCGCGGGCCCCACCTGTCGCGGTTGCTCTTAATGATTTGTGGAATGGTCTCTCTTTTTTCCATTTCTCCTGAAAGCGGGTATTATCCCCTAAAATGAATTTACCTCCCGGTCGGGAGGTAATCTATAACCCATTGATTGTAGCCAGTAATAGCCTGCCAATCTAAAAGTAAATTATCACCTCCCCGCGCACCTCGGTGCGCCCGGTAAAGATGAATTTCGCTTTCTCCAGTTGACTTCTGATAGTAGACATTACTTTACTTTTTCCGGTTATAATAATGGACTAGCTTAACATATTAAGAGCGAACCTGTCAATTGAATTGTAGCTGGAACACGTTTTTCCACACTTAAGCCGTGGTAACGGTAGTCCCGGTGGCCTTTGCGATGAGTTTTCCATCCTGATTGGTTACCGTCATCTCGGACACACCGATACGCCGTCCGCTCCTGATTACACGGCATTCGCCGATTAACTCATCGCCGACGCTGGCGCCGGAAATCAGGTGGATATTGAACTGGGTGGCGATACTGGGGCTTACCAGCGAGTTGGTGGCGTAGGCGAATGCCTGGTCCGCTATGGACATGACGATTCCCCCGAAGACCAGGCCGTTAAAGTTCATATGGTGCGGCGTTAGTTTCATGGCGACTCTGGCATACCCGGGGGTCAGTTCCACGAGCTTGATTTTGAGAAAAGACGCGATTGGTTCCCCGGCTTCTTTTGCTTTTAGTTCCGCTACGTTATCGGACGGCTCGTTTTCCCTGGCTGACATCCTGCCACTTCCCTTCCGGCATTAATTTCGTTACATTATAGCATAACGTAGTTTTATATATAAGATCTGGCCCGATTTTACACCGCCCCCCTCGCTGATATCTCTTCCCAACCTGCCGCCCTCGCATCACCAGCGGCATATTCCGCAGTCTCTTACTCCTAACCCCACAGCGGGTGTTTAAGAGGAGCGCAGCCCATCTTTAGAAAAATCCCCCTTCCCTTCATGAATATCCAAGGGAAGGGGGATCAGGGGGGATAGGTTCATCACTAGAACTGTGGGTGAGGTAAAAAGTATCTACCGGATATTTCACCATGTTGACAAACGGGGTGTATATACCTTCATAATAAAGCCGGATACTGTGCTTAAAGGAGGTACCGATGTCCACCTATCTTATGCTGACCAC
>CAYPYL010000054.1:0-7190 GCA_964414605.1 uncultured Dehalococcoidaceae bacterium | reverse complement strand
CCGATTTCTCGATATCGCCGGCAAAGACCATTCCGGCCAGTTTGCCTTTTTTAATTATCACTTTCTTGTAAATTCCGTCGTACCTGTTAATGATGGTTTCGTAACTGTCATCGGGCGGCGCGACCAGCCCGGCCGAGGCGATATACACGCCGAAATATTTCAGGGCGTTCATGGCGGTGCCGCCCTGGTACTCGGCCTCTTTACCCGCCATGTTGAGGCCGGCGACCCTGCCGCCTTCATAAGCGTTCGGCCAGATGGGAGTGAGGCGGTTTTCACCGTAAATAAAGTCGTGAGCCTCGGCGACATCGCCGCAGGCGTAAACATCCGGCGCGGATGTTTTCATGCGGCGGTCGACGGTTATACCCCGGTTGATTTTGATACCGCTTCCGGTAATTGTGTCCAGGCGGGGACGCACGCCGATGGCGATGATAACCATCCGGCAGGGCAGGAAATGCCCGTCGTCGAGAGTAACGCCGCTGACCTCGCCGGGTATGAGGCTGTTGATTTTAACGGCGGTATGTCCGGTGATAACCTCGGTGCCGGCCTTCGCCAGAGCCTGCGCCTCAAAGTCCGCCGCTTCTTCGTCGAGGATGGTATTAAGCACCCAGTCCTTCATCTCGACGATGGTAACATCCACGTTCCGTTTTACCAGGGCTTCCGTAACGCTGACGCCTATCAGGCCGCCGCCGATGACTACCGCGTTTACCCTTTCGTTTTGATTATTCAAAAAGTCGTCGATAGCTTTGGCGTCATCGAGCCTGTTGAAAGTAAAAACGCCTTTCAGACGGTTGCCTTCCATCTCCGGGAAAATGGGCGTACCGCCGGTGGCAATCAGCAGTTTTTGCCAGGCCAGTATCGTACCGCTTTCGAGTCTGACCGTACGTTTATCCGTGTCCAGCCGAACCGCCTTATCGCCGAGGATGGTCTTGATCTTGTTCTTCTCGTAGAAATCGGGATGGCGGTAAGCCATTTTTTCGATAGGGCAGGGGTGGGCAAGATAGTCGGAGATAAGCGGCCTTGAATAGGCCGGGTAGGGCTCATCGGAAACGATGGTGATGGTCCCGGTCTTATCCACCTCGCGGATGGCCTCGGCGGCGCCGATACCGCCCGCCGAGTTGCCGATTATCAGGTATTTTATTTTCCTGGTTGCTGTCATGCTTTACCGCCCGATGAGGTTAAAGCCTCCTCGACTTCCGCATATGAAAGCGCTTCGTTGGGGCAGTTGGCGACACATACCGGAATTTCCTCGTCCTGGCAGAGGTCGCACTTTACCATCTTTTTCTGCGACGGGTCCAGCCTGGGTACGCCCAGCGGGCAGACCAGCGAGCACGTACCGCAGCCGATGCAGCGGTCTTCGTCCACGTTAACCAGCGATGTGGCAGGGTCGCGGGAGAGGGCGCCGGTGAGGCATGCCCGGATACAAGGCGCGTCGTCGCAGTGCTGACAGCGCACCGAAAGCGATACTATCCCGCTTTCGTCCATCCGGATTCTTGACAGGGGTCGGGGAGTTTCTTTTTTATATGCCTTGACCAGGTCTTTCGACTTCGAATGCTTGAGTCGGCAGTAGACTTCGCAGAGGCCGCAGCCGATACAGACCTGTTCGTTGATATAGACTTTTTTCATCGTATACCGTTTATATTCAAATGCGGCAAACGGTTACCGTATGCCGCTAATTATATGCTAACACGTCCGACATATATTGTCAATGCCTTTTTCACCGGCTATCAGCCCTCGTAATGTGCGGGATAGCTATAAATTATTATAAAACCTCTAAAGATTAATAGCAAACTGATATATCGGAAATAGTCCCGGCTCTTATCATCGTATTGAGGATGGATGTGAAACGAAGACGCAGTATCATCCTTATATTCACGATTGTTACGGAATGTTTAGACACTTCTCGGCAACGTTTATGATTTATTTATTATACGTACCTTATTATTTGCACAGGAAAGGTGGATTATGAAAAGGATTTTAGTCAAGCGGGTAAGAGCCGCCAGACCCAAAGTGAGAACTGTTGCCAGGTCTCAAGGCACGACCAAAGTCATTGATAACCCCATTATCAAGAAGTTCAATCCCACCATGCTTGACCTCGGCGACATCAGTGCTCCCTGCCAGGAAAAAGAGGCGATAGCCGCCGTTTTCGACCTCACCGGGTTTACGGCTTTCTGCAACCAGGTGGACGCGTACCTGGCAATTCCCAGGTTCCTGAACGATTTCCTGGAATGGTTTTTCAAGAAGGTCAGAGAAAGTCTGACCGATGCGAACTACGGCAATCGCAGTATGCTTATGGCCGAGCTTCCCTTCATGGTGAAGTTTTTAGGTGACGGCCTTCTATTGCTCTGGAATGCCCGCCGGATGACAGAAGGTCAAATCTGCAGGGTGACAGCCACGCTTTATCAGATCTGTCGTTCCTACAGGCATGAATTTTATCCCCAGATGAGCATGAACGTGAATAAACCACCCAAGATTTTAAGGTGCGGGGTGGCACGGGGCAAAATTTTCAGTGTGGGCAACGGTAACGATTACGTAGGTCACTGCATCAACAATGCTTCCAGGTTATCAAAAGTACACACTTTATCCTTTTGCTTTCCTCACCGTGGTTTTCAGGTCCGTGAACACATGCCGGTTGAGTACCTCCGCCTCTTTGCTCCCAAGTACGTTTATATTCGCGGCGTAGGTGAAAACGAGCTGGTCTGGGTCGTGAAAGAGGAATTTGAAAGGCTGCCGGAAAAAAGCAAGGTTATGTTTCGGAATCTTGAACCTGTAGTAGCATCATCCTAGTTCCGATATTTCTTACTGAAATGAGGAAACGATAAATGGTATCTAGCCCGGGAAAAACGGCAATATCCGGTCGCGTTGAGAAGGAAAACAAAGCGAGGCTGGAACTCATCTACGAGGTAAGTAAGAGGGTGGGGTCGGTTCCGCGCATGAAGGAGATGCTGGAACAGGTTATAAAAATGACCCAGAAGACCCTCAATGCCTCTGCCGCTTCCATCCTTCTGTTCAGGGATAACGACCAGGAGCTGTACTTCGAGGTTGTCTCGGGACCGGTGGGGAAGGACCTGCGACAGGTGAAATTGAGCACCAAGTACGGCATCGCCGGACAGGTTGCCCGTACCGGTAAACCGTTGATTGTCAACGACGTCAGCCGGAGCGAAAATTTTCATAAGATGATTGACGATACCACCGGATTCACCACGAAGTCGCTCGTCTGCGCGCCGCTGGCGGTGCATCGCAATATCCTGGGCGTGATTGAAGTGCTTAACAAACTGGACGGGAGCGAATTCGAAGAGCAGGACCTTGAAGCTGTCATATCAGTCGCCAATACGGCCGCCATGGCCATTGAAAATACCAGACTGCACCAGACGGTGCTGGAGGCCTATAAAAGTACCATCAAGACCCTGGCGGCGTCCATCGATGCCAAAGACCCGTATACCCGCGGGCATTCCCAGCGGGTGATGGAGTACGCCTTGCTGGCGGGCTCCTACCTTTCTTTCTCCTCCGAGGAACTGGAAACACTGGAATACGCGGCGATTCTCCATGATATCGGCAAGATTTCCATCGACTCCACGATACTGAATAAGCCCAGCTCCCTGACGAAATCCGAGTGGAACATAATTCGCGAGCACCCGGTTATCGGCGCCAACTTGCTGAAAGGGATACCTTTCCTGGAAAAGGCGAGTGAGCTCGTGCTCTGTCACCATGAAAAGTATAACGGGGAAGGCTATCCCAACGGACTAAGCGGCGAGGAAATACCGCTGGGGGCGCGCCTTATAGCCGTCGCCGATGCTTTTGACACCATGACCACCGACCGTTCGTATCGCGCGGCCATGACAGTCGAAAGCGCCGTAAAGGAACTGAAAGATTGCGCGGGCAAGCAGTTTTGCCTCGTGTCCGTCAAAGCCTTCATAACCGGACTCCACCTGAATACCGATAAATAGTTCCCTCATAATGCGGATACCGGTGCGTTCTGGCCGGGCTAGTTGGGGATTCTAAGTGTTATCGTGGTGCTGGCGCCTTTTTCCGATTGTACTATCAAGGTACCCCCGATTAAACGGGCCCTTTCCCGCATTCCGATTATACCGAGTTTGCCGGACAGTGCCAGGTCGCTCGTCCTCTCCGGTACGTCAAAACCCTGCCCATTATCGCTTACAACCAGCGTCAGCGCTTCGGCGCCGAAGTCAAGGCTCAACTCTACGGAAGTAGCCTGCGAATGCCTCCTGATGTTGCTTAATATTTCCTGGGTGATGCGGAAAACGGTCAGCTCTATCTCCGGGGTAAGTCGGCGTCGTCTCCCCGTAATATCTACCTTCGTGGTCGTGCCGTGACCTTTCTCAAGGTCGGTGATAAGCCATTCCAGCGCCGGCACCAGGCCGAGGTCATCCAGTATGGACGGCCTCAAGTCCTGGCTGAAGCGGCGTACGCCGTTCAGGGCAGAATCTGCCATTACGTGCAGCTTTTTCATTTGCTTAATCACGGACTTGTTCAGCTCTCCTTCTCCCGTGGTAAGAGAGTCGAGTCCGCGTGAAAGCGTGGCGAGAATCTGGGCGGTATCATCATGGAGCTCCCGTGAAATACGCAATCTTTCATCTTCCTGGGCCCTGGTGACCTGTTTGATGTAGTACTCCATGTTTTGCCGCAGTTTTTTCTCCTCGGTCACGTCCTGGGCTATTATCTGCAGGCCGATTATCTGGTTTCTGCGGAGCAGAGGACTGCTTCGCAACTCGACGAACGCCTCGGTGCCGTTCTTCCTGTTCAGGCGGGCTTCCGTGATACCGCCCTTCGGAACACGCCCCAGCTTTTCTGAAAACAGCTGTTTTAACTTTTCCCTGCTTTCCCCGGAGAAATGGTCATAGACCGCGGCGGTCAACAGTTCCTTCAGCGTGTAGCCGGTCAGCTGTTCGCAGGCATAATTGGCCGAGATAATACGGCCTTTTGTCGAGCAGACGAAAATAGCGTCGCTGGCATTTTCAAAGAGACCGCGGTAACGCTCCTCGGAGATACGCAGCTGCTGTGCCGTGACCTGCTGCTGCTTGTAGAGATGAGCGTTCTCCACGGCCACGCCTATCTGGTTGCCCATGGCCGTCAGCAGCTCCACCTCCTCCGGCTCAAATCGCCGGTAGCTGCGCATGGCGATGCAAAAGGTACCGTTGACCTTACCTTTGGAGCTTATCGGTACGATGAGCGTGGAGCGTAATTTGAACTTGCTGACTACCTCCCGCGTTAATCTGGGGTCCTGCGAGGCGTCTTCAACGAAAAGGGGTTGTCCCGACTGGGCTACACGGCCGTTAAAACCCTCGCCGATTTTTAACCGGTCTACACCGCGCGCGAGTTCTTCCGAAGAGCCGCGTTGGTACGCCAGACTAAGTTCGCCGCTTTTATCATCAAGGAGAAATATCCAGGCTACGTCGGCTTGCATTACGTCTACGACGTTGTCTATGGCGTTGTTTAATACAGTGCTTAGCTCCAGAGATTCCGAGACGGTGCTCGATACACGATTCAGAGCAGCCAGCCTTTTTTCATTTTCCTGAACGACTTCTACACTGACCTGAAGCTCCTTCCGTATTTTTTCCAGCTGGTCGAGTGCTCTTTGCTGGCGGTGAATCAACCAGGTTACCAGCAGGCTGATGAGAAGGAAAGCGATGGTCTCGGTTACCGCTTCTGCCACCAGCGAGGTATATAACACGACGCGCGGCGTGAGCGCCAGGGTGATTAATATCGCCGTTATCAGTCCTCCCCGCCACCGGAAGACGAAAGCGGCATAGGCTACCGGTATGATTGAAAGTATGCGGTAAGTTGAATAACGGGCGAGTTGAAAGGGGTCACCGGGGAGCAATGTCTGGAGCCAGGGGATACGGTCGGCGTAGTATATAACGGCACCGAAGGTCATAATGGCCAGGATAATCCAGAAATGCGGTATCCTGTAAAATTTCTTCACTTATGTAGTCCTATCAGTACTACGCTAAATCGTCCAGGCCTACCCACCCTTTCCTCAACGCCTGCAGGACGGCCTCCGTCCTCGAGCCGACATCTATCTTGCGGAAGATATTGGCCAGGTGAGCCTGTACCGTACGCCGGCTCAAGTAGAGCTGCGTGGCGATGTCCTGGTTGCTCATACCTTTTGCGGCCAGCTTCAATATCTCCATTTCCCGTTCGCTAAGCTCGGCCGTTAGTGCCGGTTCCTCCGGCGGGTGGCCGGACCCGCCCAGGCGACTGAAGACCTTCTGGGCGATAGCGGGGTGGAGCACCGCTTCGCCGGCATGGACGGAGCGTATGGCATTCACCAGGTCGCTGCCGCTGACATTTTTCAGCAGGTATCCGGCGGCCCCCGCCTCCAGCAGAGCCACGATGTACTGGTCGTTATCATAAGCGGTCAGTATCAATACGGCTGTGGCCGGGTTATCGATCTTTATACGCCGGGTAGCCTCGATGCCGTTAACCTTGGGCATGGCGATGTCCATGAGGACCAGGTGCGGGTGCAGTTCGTTGACCAGCTTGATGGCCTCTTCGCCGTCGCTGGCTTCGCCGACAACCTCCATATCTTTTTCGTGGTCGATAAGGCTGCGCGTTCCCTCGCGGAAGAGGGCATGGTCATCGGCGATCAGCACTTTGATTTTATTCATCCGGGCACTTCGCTAAACCTGAAAATATTGCTTATTCTCATTATAGTCCGCAACGTAGAATAGTTCAAAAGTGGGTACTGGCATGTACACATATGCACAAATGGCTTAGTGAGGAAATAGGCCATGATGACAGTCCAGATTAAGCCAGAGGCTGGATGGAACTGGTTGGTTTGAGTGGTAGGCTGGAAAAATGAGGGACCCTAAGGAGGCGATGCATATGGAGAGCGAGCGGGACGAGAATTTTATCAACATCTCGACGGTTCTTGACGAACTGGAAAAAGACCTTTCTTCTCACCCGATTGAGGTAGAGAAAGAGAAGACAGCCTCCGGCAGAGAAGCCATCCTTCAGATACTGGGTCAGGCTGCGGATGACCACAAGTTCCTCGCCCGGCTGGCCGAAGACCCGGTCAGGGTGCTTAAAGAGTACGACCTGACTTCCGAGGAAAAAGCGGCTCTGATTTCGGGTGACTTACGCCGGATAGAATCATGGGTAGGCAAACTGGATAAAAGATTGAGCACCTGGATATGGTGCCGTCTTCAACAGGAAAAGTGGTAAGTAAAGCG
>CAYPYL010000053.1:0-7286 GCA_964414605.1 uncultured Dehalococcoidaceae bacterium | reverse complement strand
TCTTTTCCCGGAAAGCCGTTATCCCCTCGGTGCGGTCGGCGGTGGTGTGCAGCAGAAAGTACAGGTCCGCCTCTAGTCGCAGCCCCTGCTCCAGCGTCATGTCCATCCCCTTGTTGACCGCTTCCTTGAGATACCTCAAAGCGATTGGCCCCTTGGCGGCGATGGTCTCCGCCAGCTTTCGGGCTTCTTTTTCCAGCGCCTCCGGCGGGAATACCCGGCTTACTAGCCCCATTTCCAGTGCCTCCTCGGCGCCGATAATTTCCCCGGTGAGGAGCATCTCTAAAGCCTTGCCCCTCCCCACGATGCGGGGCAGGCGCTGGGTACCGCCGTCCACCGGAGTGCGACTCCGCGTTATCTGCGGCAGCCCCAGGCGCGCCTTGTTCGAGGCGAGACGGATATCGCAGCTTAAGGCGATTTCCAGTCCCTCCCCCAGGGCGTCTCCGTTGATAGCGGCAATGACGGGTCGGTCAATCCCGGCGACAGCGGCAGCCGGACCGCCCGGCTCATCATTACTATCGGTACAGAAAGTGTCCCCGGCACCGGTTATTACCACTACGTAAACGCCATCGTCCTGGTTTATCCGGTCGCAGACTTCGCCCAGTTCTTGCGACATCAGGCTGTTCACGGCATTGCCTTCATCCGGCCTGTTTAAAGTTACGCTGACTATGTGGTCCTTTTTGGAATATACAATAGTACTGTATGCCATAATTATTCTCCTGCCCCGGACACAGTCCAGGCTAATCTTAAACCGACTTTCACGGCAGCGTCAAGCTGAAAATACCGGTGTCTCCACTTGAAAAATTTCACGCTTGATAGTATAGTTTAACAGATGCCTCCTGTTACTATGGAAGATTTAAGATTAGCCGTCAAGCCCGGGGCTTTTCAGCTATTAAGTAAAATCAGCCGATTCCTTGCCGAAGAAGGCAACACTGCGTACCTCGTCGGCGGTTTCGTGCGCGATATGCTGCTGGGACGCGATACGGCGGATATCGATATCGCCGTTGACGCCGATTCGCTTTCCGTTTCCCGGAAGGTTGCCGCGGTCTTGAACGGCAAATATATACCCCTCGATGAGGAAAACGGGGTTGCCAGGGTGGTTGTTCCCGATAGCAAATGGCAGGTGGATTTCACCACGCTTAAAGGAGATATCGGTCAAGACCTGGCCTCCCGCGATTTCACCATAGACGCCATGGCCATACCACTGGATAAATATTTTAAAGCTTCTATCAATACCGCAAGCATCATCGACCCCTCTAACGGTCGCGACGACCTGAACCGGGGTGTGCTGAAGGCCGTCGGCGAGACGGTTTTCCAGGCCGATGCCGCCCGCTTGATACGGGCGGTGCGCCTCGCCGCGGAACTCGGCTTTACCATCGACCGCGATACCGAGGGGTTGATACGGCGGGACAGCGGGTTCATCACGGATGTGGCCGGAGAACGCGTCAGGGAAGAACTGCTACGCTTGCTGGCGGTTCCCGGCGCCGGCCGGCGACTTGCCTATCTGGACGACCTGGGCCTGCTTACCACCCTGATACCGGAACTGGACCCAGCCCGGGGCGTGAACCAGCCAAAGATACACGTCTGGGATGTCTTCGACCACTCTATCCAGACCGTGGCGGCCGTCGAGTTCGTGCTGCGGGAAAGCCCCTGGGAATACGCCGGCGGGGATATCCTGGCGCCGGTACCCTGGTCTCCCGAATTAAGCCGTCACTTCGACCGTCCGGTAAGCAGCGGCAGCACGAGAAGGTCGCTATTAAAACTGGCGGCGCTTCTCCACGACATCGCCAAGCCGCAGACCAGGACCATCGATGAAGACGGTCGCGCGCGTTTCCTGGGACACCAGCAGGAAGGCGCCGCAGTCGCCGCCGCCGTCCTGGAAAGGTTGAGGTTCAGCAATAATGAGATTAAGCTGGTGGAACTGCTCGTTATGTACCACCTGCGACCGACACAGATGAGCAACGAAGGCCTGCCTACCCGCCGGGCCATCTACCGCTACTTCCGCGATACCGGCGAGGCGGGCATCGACCTGCTTTTCCTTTGCCTGGCCGACCATCTGGCCACCCGGGGGTCTTCCCTCGATTTGCGCCAGTGGCAGGAGCACGCCCGAATGACCGCATACGTGCTGGAAAAACGCTTTGAAGAAGCAAGCATAGCCGCGCCGCCCAAGCTGGTCGACGGAAACGACGTAATGGAAAAATTCGGTATCGGCCCCGGTCCGGAACTCGGTGAACTGCTGGAAGCCCTGCGGGAAGCGCAGGCAGCCGGTGAGGTTTCCGACCGAAAGCAGGCGCTTGATTATATCGGCCATTTATTGAATAATCAGACTCAAATATCCCGGCGCAAGCCTTCCCGGGGAGCACAATGACCAGAAAAAATACCATAATACTAGCCGTGATACTCGTTATCTTCGTTCTTTGCCTGCTGGTTCTCCTGCCCGTCGATTCGGAGCGACTAGGCAGGAAGGGCTTACGCCTCGGACTCGACCTCGTCGGGGGCGTGCACCTGGTCTACGAGGCCGACGTGTCTGAAAACGCCACGGAGCAGATCAAGAACATGGACCGGGCTATAACCACAATACAAAAACGCATCGATAAGTACGGTGTCGCCGAGCCGATAATTCAGCAGCTGGGAGAAGACCGGATATTGATACAGCTGCCGGGATTCACCGATATCGATGCCGCCAAGAGCCTGGTTGAGCAGACCGGCTTCCTCGACTTCAGAGAAGTGGAGCTGAATGACGCGGGACAGCCGGTTTCCCTCGGCGATTACCTGGAGCAAGAACAGCTACAGTTTATCGATAATGCGGAAACAGATAAGCGGGTATTCGTCGCCACCTACATGGACAATGAAGGAAACCAGGAACACAGGACCGTCGCCTTCCTCAAGAATGTTGACGGCACTATCCGCCTCACGGATGGTAGCGATAATCCGGTCGCCAGTGAGGAATTACAGGAGTACGCGGACAGCCTGTCATGGATTGCCGCCAGGGGCAACGAAGGGACTCATCTTACCGGAGAATTCCTGGCAGATGCTGCCGCTAACATCGACCAGTCGGACGTCGTCCCCAGATATGTAGTCAGCATCGAGTGGAACAGCGAGGGCTCTCTCATCTTCGACCAGATAGCCAGCAAGCTGTATAACGCCGGCGAATACGGCACACCGCAGCGGGGTATCGGCATCTTCCTGGACGATTCGCTGCTCTCGGCGCCGCAAATCAGGCAGCAGAGTTACCAGGGCAGCGGACAGATTGAGGGAGGTTTCACCCCCGCCGGGGCGGAAGAACTGGCCAACCTGTGTAAATCGGGCGCCCTGCCCATGCCGTTGAAACAGCCGCCCCTCTACCAGGAGAAGGTCTCGGCTACACTGGGGGCTAACTTCATCAATATGAGCTTGCTGGCCGGGCTTATCGGTATCATACTGGTCATGATATTCATGATTGCCTACTACCGGCTGCCCGGCGTACTGGCAAGCCTGGCATTGATATTTTACGGGGCGCTTGTCCTGGCCCTGTTCAAGCTGATACCGGTAACCTTAACGCTCGCGGGAATTGGCGGTTTCATCCTTTCCATCGGTATGGCCGTTGACGCCAACGTCCTCATCTTCGAGAGGATGAAGGAAGAGATGAGGACGGGGCGAACCCTCGGCGCCGCAGTAGAAGCCGGCTTCAATCGCGCCTGGTCAGCCATCCGGGACAGCAACGTCACCACGATAATCGTATGCGTTATCCTCTTCTGGCTCGGCAGCAGTATTATCGCCAGCGCGCCGGTAATGGGCTTCGCCCTGACATTGGGCATCGGCGTGATAGTAAGCATGTTCACCGCCATCACGGTTACCCGCACGCTGCTGCGTCTGATCATCCGCAGTCCTCTGGGCAGGAAGACGGCGCTGTTCAACACAGACAGGGGCAAGAACAATGTTTGATATCATCGGTAAGAGATACTGGTTCTTCCTCATATCGGGGATAATAATCCTCATCGGTATTATATCCCTGCTTAGCGTCGGCCTGCCTTCCGGCATCGAGTTTAGCAGCGGCTCCATGCTGACGGTAAAATTCGAAAGCCCGATAGAATACGGCGAGTTCAAAGAGGAAGTCTTCAACCTCGGTTATACCGATGCAATTATACAAAGCGCCGGCGAAGGCCAGTTCTTAATCCGCACCCATGAATTGTCTGATACGGAAAAAGCACAGCTGGAGAGCTCTCTATCCAGTCGATTCGGGGAGGTATCGGAGGCATCGTTCAGCTCCGTATCGCCACAGGTAGCCACCGAGACGGTAAATAACGCCGCCATCGCCGTGGCTATTGCGGCTGTAGGCATACTGCTCTATGTCACCTGGGCTTTCCGCCGCATGCCCAAGCCTTTCCACTACGGGACCTGCGCCATCGTAGCTTTGGTGCACGACGCCCTGATTGCCATGGGGGTGTTCTCCATCCTCGGAGCCATACTGGGCTGGGAAATCAATCTCATGTTTATCACCGGCCTCCTGGCCGTCATCGGCTATAGCGTCAATAACACCGTGGTCATCTTCGATAGAATACGGGAGAACCTGACCAGGGGAATCGGCCACAACTTCGAAGCCGTGGTGAATAACAGCCTGGTAGAGACCCTTAGCCGTTCCTTGAACACGAGCCTTACCACACTGGTTGTCCTCCTGGCATTACTCCTCTTCGTCGGAGCGACCATCCAGAATTTCGTCGTCGTCCTCATGATCGGTATCATCGCCGGCACCTTCAGCTCCGTATGCATCGCCCCTTCACTGCTCCTGGTATGGGATAAGGGCGAGTGGGGTAGATTCATCCCGGGGCGCAGGCTCTCCGGTAAAAAAGCCTGATAACGGAGAAGACTATGTTTTCCGGTAGAAGCGGCGCGGCCAGGCTCTCCATAATTATCGTCATTGTTCTGATAGTACTCAAGGTAGTCGTTGGCGCCATTACCGGCAGCTTGAGCGTCCTGGCGCAGGCGGTGGACAGCTTTCTCGACCTGTTTGCGGTCAGCATTACCTTCCTGGCCCTGCGTATCGCCGACCGTCCCGCCGATGCCGGACATCCTTTCGGCCACGGCAAGGCGGAGAATATCGCCGCCATCATCCAGGCGGTGCTGATATTTATCGCCGGGGGCTCAATAATCTACTCGGCGGTACGCCGCGTACAGACCCACGCCGTCCTGGAGATGACCGAGGCTGGAATCGGCGTAATGGCAGTCTCCATTATCGCCAGCATCTTCCTCTCCCGCCACTTGTTCAGAGCGGCGAGGAAAGAAGACTCGGCGGCGCTTGAGGCCAACGCCCGTAATATTGCCGCGGATGTCTATTCCGCCGCGGCGGTACTTATCGGTCTTATCGTAGTACGCATAACCGGAATCGCCATCATAGACCCCATCCTGGCCGGGCTGGTGGCCCTGTTTATCCTGAAAGTGGCTTTCGACGTATTAAGGAAATCTTCCGGGGGACTGGTGGATGCTAAGCTGCCGGAGGACGAGGAACAGGCTATCAAGGCAGCCATATCGGAGCACCTGGGCTGGGAGATAGTCAGCTTTCATAAGCTGCGCACCCGTAAGTCCGGCAACCAGCGGTATATCGACCTGCACCTGGTCATGCCCAAGCATATCAGTATCGAAGAAGCCCACCATATGTGCGACCACCTGGAGAAAGACATCGAGGAGAAGCTCGTCCGCACCGACGTTACGATTCACGTGGAGCCATGTGATGATAACTGCGATGCCTGCGACCTTACCTGCGAGGAACGAAAAAGGTAAGAAACCCCTCCGGCTGCGATTTATACGTAGGCGATAATCCCCTTCACGATGAACTGCCCCCCGAAGTACAGCAGCGCCAGGCTCAAGATGATGAAGACCCACTCCTGCACCTTTTCCCCCCAGAACGAATGAGTCCGGTAAACGGTGTAGGAAACCAGCGATAGCCAGACGAGGTCGCAGAGCCAGTGCACGACGATGAAGAAAGGCAGACCCCACACCCCTACCGCGTCGAGGAAATTCATCAGTAGCAGAGTGCCCACCGTAACCCACCAAACCAGGAAGAACGGGTTGAGCCCGCTCATCAGGATGCCGGCGGTAAAGGCATTATAGGTGGTGTCCTTTCCTTCTCTGGCTAACTGCTTACGGGCGCGGAATAGTCCCACCGCCATCCAGACAATCATCCCCCCGCCGAGCACGCTTAGCACCAGCTGTACGGTCTCGTTCTCGAAGAATTGCGCCAGTCCGAAGTACACGAGGAGTATCAGCGGTACCTCGATAACGGCGTGCCCCAGCGAGACCCATACGCCGGCCCAAGGCGATTTCAGGCTCTTGGCCAGAGTCACGGTAAACATAGGCCCCGGCATCATCACACCGGATAGAGAGGTTACGACAACCGTTCCTAAAGCTGCAAGCAAAATGATTCCTTATACGTAAGAAAGTACTTTTTCCATTATAACAAATACGAACGCCTTTTATCCTGCTTGAGTTCAACTCCCTGTTGCACTATACTTAGGCCGAAGGAGAACAAAGCATTGTCGCTGGACTTAACCAAGGTGGCGGCGCAGGTCGGCGCCATGATTGCCGGACTCATAGACCGCCGCGCCGAGCGTGAAAAACGCCTCAAGTTCGCCCTGGAAACCATCGGCAGCCCGGCTATCGACCTGGATGCCTTGAAAAAGAAAATCGCCGCCGCCAGAACGACCTGGCTGGTGGCCGAACTGACTGACGGCCTTAACCGGCGCTATCCGGCTCTCCCCGCCCCGGCCGACTTTACCGTCATGGCCAGCGACGGCTCCCATATCGATGTTGACCGCCATCACTCCACGCGCTGCTACCTGATTAATATCGGCGCGGCGGTTATCACCTACGGCAGCCGACCGGACGCTGTTCTTTCGAGTTCACCCCGTCTTTATTCCGACGATAAAGACCTTGTAATTACGCCGCCGGGGGGCGGCCGCGAGCAGACGGTCGAGGGGAACATCCTAGGCATCAAGCGCAGCGTCGAGGAATGCCGGCACCTGGCCGACCTCGCCGCCGGACAGCCCGCCGGGAGCGATACCCTGGCGCTGCTCGACGGCACGCTTATCCTCTGGGGACTGGAGGCCTACCCGGAGTTCGTCACCGATGTCCTGCTGAATAAGGGCTTGCTGGAGTGCCTCGACGCCGTGAGAAAACTCAACGGGGACAGGAAAGTTGCCCTCGCCAGCTATATCAGCTTTCCCCGCAGCACGGATGTCGTCAACGTACTGCGACTGGCCGTCTGTCCGCATGAAAGCCCCGACTGTGACCGCGATTGTCCACCGGGGACGGCG